>NZ_AMJN01000032.1:0-274 GCF_000302435.1 Acinetobacter sp. TG2027
AGAGTCTGAGTCACTGTCAGAGTCAGAGTCACTGTCAGAGTCAGAATCGCTGTCACTGTCAGAATCAGAATCGCTGTCGGAATCAGAATCGCTGTCGGAATCAGAGTCGCTGTCAGAGTCAGAATCACTGTCGGAATCAGAGTCTGAGTCGCTGTCGGAATCAGAGTCGCTGTCGGAATCAGAATCGCTGTCAGAGTCAGAATCACTGTCGGAATCAGAGTCGCTGTCGGAATCAGAGTCACTGTCGCTATCAGAATCAGAGTCGCTGTCACTG
>NZ_AMJN01000033.1:0-508 GCF_000302435.1 Acinetobacter sp. TG2027
CCAACCTGACGGGTCATTAACTGCAAAACATCATCAAGGTTTTGATTTTGGTTCCAGTCAAGTTGTAAACGAATTCTTTCTTCTGAAGGCTCAATTCTATAATGTTTAGCAATCGTTAAGACCGCCTGTAACCAGGGCTGGTAATTTATTTTTGTCATCATGGTTGTACTTCGAACCCCTGAATTGAAATATTATTTAAGTCATAAGCTTGGCGGGAACGTCCTGTTGCTGCAATGTACTGAACAATACTGCTGTAGATGTCATAACGTGCAGTTTCAAGTTCTGAATTGGCGCTATGAATCGCTTGTTCAGCATTCAGTAAGTCAACCAATGAACGGGTACCGAGTTTGTACTGCTCTTGATAAAGTTCGCGTGTACGAACTGTTGTCGCTTGGCGGTTGGCTAAAACCTGCATTTGACGTTGTTTATTTTCAATTTGCTCACGGCTGGTTCTGATCTGATCGAGCACATCCAGATACACAGAATTCACTTTAGATTTAGCGGCTTC
>NZ_AMJN01000034.1:0-259 GCF_000302435.1 Acinetobacter sp. TG2027
ACCGTTACGCCCCAATATGGCAATTTTTTCACCAGCACGAATTTTTAAATGACGAACTGCAAGGCTAGGACGCGGTTCATCCTCACTATATTGAAACAAGACATTTTTTAATTCGTAGTCGCCATTTAAAACAGCCTTATGTACCAGATGAGAACGCTCTGGCTGATCGATCGGACGTTGCATAAGCTCATCAAGGCTTTGTTTTGCAACTTTTGCTTGCTGTAAACGACCTAACACACCTGTAATTTGTGCAATCGGT
>NZ_AMJN01000035.1:0-242604 GCF_000302435.1 Acinetobacter sp. TG2027
AGCTTTATCTAGGGTAATCGAGTATTTACCTGTGGCATCAGCTGTAGCTGTACCAACTACGGTTCCTGCAGCATTCTTAACGGTTACAACAGCACCCACCTCAGTCGTACCTGTAACCACTTTACCTGCAGCATCAATCGTTGCAGTCAGACTTGAAGGTGCTGTGGTATCTGGCGCAACAATAGTTTTTGGTGCGGTAGCATTACCTAATTTATCTGCTGCAGTAGCACTTAAGCTTTCACCATTTAGATAAGCTTTATCTAGGGTAATTGCATATTTACCTGTAGCATCAGCTGTAGCTGTACCAACTACAGTTCCTGTAGCATTCTTAACGGTTACAACAGCATTCGCTTCGGTTACACCTGCAACCATTTTACCTGTTGTGTCGATAGTTGCAGTCAGACTTGAAGGTGCAGTGGTGTCCGGTGCAACTATTGTTTTTGGTACGGTAGTATTACCTGATTTATCTGCCGCTGTTGCACTTAAGCTTTCACCATTTAGATAAGCTTTATCTAGGGTAATTGAATATTTACCTGTAGCATCAGCTGTAGCTGTACCAACTACAGTTCCTGTAGCATTCTTAACGGTTACAACAGCACCCACCTCAGTCGTACCTGTAACCACTTTACCTGCAGCATCAATCGTTGCAGTTAAGCTTGAAGGTGCTGTGGTATCTGGCGCAACAATAGTTTTTGGTGCGGTAGCATTACCTAATTTATCTGCTGCAGTAGCACTTAAGCTTTCACCATTTAGATAAGCTTTATCTAGTGTAATTGAGTATTTACCTATGGCATCAGCTGTAGCTGTACCGACTACGGTTCCCGCCGTATTTTTTATTGTTACTGCTGCATTAGCTTCAGTTACACCTATAACCACCTTACCTGCAGCATCAATAGTTGCAGTTAAGCTTGAAGGTGCAGTAGTGTCTGGCGCAACAATTGTTTTTGGTGCTGTAGTATTACCCGCTTTATCTGATGCTGTAGCACTTAGGCTTTCGCCATTTAGATAAGCCTTATCTAAGGTAATTGAATATTTACCTGTAGCATCAGCTGTAGCTGTACCAACTACAGTTCCTGTAGCATTCTTAACTGTTACAACAGCATTCGCTTCAGTTATACCTGTAACCACTTTACCTGTTGTGTCGATAGTTATAGTCAGACTTGAAGGTGCAGTGGTGTCGGGTGCAACTATTGTTTTTGGTACTGTAGCATTACCCGCTTTATCTGATGCTGTTGCACTTAAGCTTTCTCCATTCAAGTAAGCTTTATCTAGGATAATCGAGTATTTACCTGTGGCATCAGCTGTAGCTGTACCGACTACGGTTCCCGCCGTATTTTTTATTGTTACTGCTGCATTAGCTTCAGTTACACCTGTAACCGCTTTACCCGCAGAATCAATAATCGCTGTTAAACCTATTGGCGCAGTTTTATCGTCAGCCAAAATTGTTTGAATCGTTGATTTATTACCAGCTAAATCTTCAGCAGAAATAGTAAGCTTTTCACCATTTAAATAAGCTTTATCTAGTATGACTGTATATTTTCCATCACTATCAGACTTTGAAGTTCCAATAATTTTTCCAGATGAATCTTTGACGGTGACAGTTGAATTAGCCTCTGTCAAACCTGTAATAGTTTTACCGTTAGAAGAAATAGCATGTGTTAAAGTAGGAGCTGTAATATCAGAAGCGATAAGTTCTTGTTTAACAGTACTATTACCAGCAGTATCTTGAGCAGAAACTTTTAGTATTTCACCATTAATATAGGCTTTATCCAAATTAATTAAATATGTCCCATCTGCTCCGGCTTTGGCAGAACCGATTACTTTTCCAGCCGAATTTTCAACTATAACAGTTGCTCCAGCTTCTGTTAAACCACTTACCGTTTTACCATCTTTAGACAATATTTTAGTTAAACTTGCTGGAGGAGTTTGATCAGAAGGTGCTGAACCATCACTACCACCACTACCTGATGCTGCTACCGCAATACCACCAAGTGCGATCGCAGCACCACCCCATAACATTGCTTGTGAATCCAATAAACTCTTTTCTTTTAAAACTTCTTCTTTTTCAACTTCCTCATCAGCTTCAGAATTATTTTCTACTTGCTGACTAGAAACTTGCTCCACTGGTTGAGTATTAGGAGTAACGCTATAGGACTCAGCTTGAATTATCTCACCACTTTTAAGAGTGATTTCAAAACCATTTCCCGTATCTCTTACACTTTTAATATTGCTTGCATCTAACGTAAATTTTTGACCATTTTTAATAAAAGTAAGTATGTTTTGCATTTTTGTAAATAATCCAAAAAAATAAACAAAAATCTACCACAAAAACATAAGAATAATTACACAATAATTAAAAATTAATTATTCTACTAACTAGTTCACACTTTTATTATAAATTTTATCTAAAAAAATCTTCAAGACTATAAGTCTAGAGGCCATTTTAAGGTTTCAACTACTTTACTTGTTCAACATTTTTAGGATGTGTCGCATAGACATCAAATTGCTTGTATAAGGCTCATATTTACCAATAAATTCATCCAGAGTTTTATTAAAAAAAAACATCTAAATTTTTTAATTTAACTTTAAATATCTTCTATAAAAAAAACCCATACCTTGGGGAAGTTATGGGCTATAAACTGATAACTATTTCTAATATTTTCAAAAAAACCTAATGCCATTCAATATATTTTAACTTATTTTCAAAATCAAGAAATATTTTCACTTAAAATATCCAAACACTATTTCCCTCTCAATATAAAATTTCTAAAAACCAATTTTATTCTTAATTATTATAGCAATGGCTATTCACCTAAATTTATTAAAAAAATGCTCTTATCCACTTTAAGTTTTCTAAACTCTATTTAAAATCATGTATAGACAGCTTACATCAAAGAACAGAAGATACTATCTACACAACCTATTTGTACTTGTCTCAATTACTGATCCTCAATCAGATATATGCTTAGAGTCAATTATATTTCTTAGTTATCTTCCATAAAAATAATAATGCCTGTATTTGTATTGAATTTGCATAGATATTATCTACATGGTCTATTAACCAAGGAGTGACCATGAAGAAATACTTTCCTGAGCTTGATACAGTTTCCGATCTTCTTGCATCAATTCCTCATCCACAAATCCAGTCCATTGCACATGCTATTCATATCTGCAATGACCAAGATACGCATGTTCTCACTAAACTACATGCTGTAGTTGGAGTTATGATCTAAGTACATGGAGATGAAAATGAAAGCTTTGAAAGAGTGGCTCAAACAGCAACGCGA
The DNA here is from genome assembly GCF_000302435.1 of Acinetobacter sp. TG2027. Lineage (NCBI taxonomy): Bacteria > Pseudomonadati > Pseudomonadota > Gammaproteobacteria > Moraxellales > Moraxellaceae > Acinetobacter > Acinetobacter sp. TG2027. The sequence goes on from NZ_AMJN01000035.1 coordinate 3,288, forward strand.
ATTCAATGATCTAACTCAACAGCAATTAGCTCATAGGCTGGGCAAACCTTTGCAATACATTGAAGATGTGGAACATGGTGATTATCGCTTGGAGGTCATTGAATTTATTTATTATTGCCAAGCCTTGAATATTGACCCTCATCAGGGTATTCGCTTAATTGATCTTGATCCTCAAGAGCAAAACAAGTAAATCTCTTCTTAATAGTTATTATGATCCATATCAATTTTTTGATGCTGGAATCGCTTGCCTAATCTGCTCTAACCCCTCCTCTGGGGTAATTCCAAGTATACGGCAATACCAAACATACTCGACAACATCTAACCGACGCTCGCCTTGTTCAACCTTTTGAACATACGAGTGCGGTTTACCCATGCGTTCAGCCAATGCTCGCATAGTGAGATGTTGTTCTTCCCGCATTTGCTTCAACCACTTAGTTAAAGCCTGCATTTCTGGGGTATTAATACTTGCTGTCATGTACCCATTATCGATACAATATATTTTGTACCCAATATAGATACATGTAATATGTAACTAATCCTGAAATCAGAACTAAGTCTTCACTTCCTAACGAGAAAATATAAGGTGCATAAAGATGGGGTTTTCAAATTTACTTAGCTCTGCACTGACTGCAGTCGCTACATTCTCTGGTAATCCAGATGTTCAACAAGTTGCTAATTCTGCTAATGAATTAGTGGTTTCTTATCAAGCTCAGCAACAACAGGAAATGGCTCAACGAATCATAAGTTCGCCTGACGGTATTATCCCTGTAACTGAAAAAGGTAAAACTGTATGGCGAGCTTTGAAATACAACGCTGACGGAGAAATTACTGGCTTTGCTGACTTTAATACTAAGGAAGAATATTTAGTGTTGAAGCAGCAGGAACTTCGTGCTCAACAAGCATTGGAACAGCAAAGGAAAGCTGAACAAGCTACCCAACGTCAGTCTACGACTCAAACCAAACGTGCAGGTGATGTCTCAATTGCTGATCTAGATGCATATGGACAAATGCTTGGCACCATGCAAGAGGTATCTATGGGCGCTTTGAGAAACTGCTCTCAATATGTTGAAAGCTCCCCCCCTTGGAATGCTTGCGTACAACGTGAAGTACAAAAAGTTGAACAGCGTAGATAACTAAACCCATAATCAATTTATCAATCCCGATGATCTTTACAGGTCATCGGGATTTTTTATTTATAAGGAATTTCAACATGCAACAACGTGTATTCGACAAGGTTAATCAAACCCTCATCAAAACTTTTATTTGCAACAAGCTTTCTGAACGCTCTAAAGGTCAATTGCATTATCAACTTTGGCAAGACAATGATGATTTATCTCTTGGTATTGCTTTGAGCCATAATGAATCATCGGGTGGATTTAGTTCTGAACTTATCAAGGTGGATGACATACTCAAAACGATCAAAGAATTATTGCAGTCTGGGAAGCCTTTCCATGCAACTGCCTTGAAGGACTTATTCATAGGGAAATCAGTTAATAACTATAGTTTCTTGGGTGCTGCTTTAGTTGATCAACAGGTTATTCGTCTACATCCCCAAACAGCTCGTTTACTGGAGGTGATGGAGGAATATGAATTTTGGTCTCTTCGTCTTGAAGAAATAGTGAGTACAACCGATCCTCAAGAAAATCTTAAAACCAAAATACCCGCAAAACGCGGACCAAAACCTAAGAATCAAACTATCGAATCCGAAGCTGAGGAACAAGCAGATGATGAAATGCATTAAGACCAAAGATGATTTATCACATCTACACAATGAAGCGATTAAGGAAAGTATTTCCAATCACATCCAAACTTTAGAACAGCAGTATGATGAACCTTATCAAGCCACCCTACATGGGTGGTTTATTATTTGTGAAGATGAATCTGATTTATCTGAACCACTTGCCAATCTGACCTTTAGCCTTAGCGATAAGCTTCACTTAGGTGAAGTTGAATATGTCGAAAAGAAAGAGAACTGGTATGAGGTTTATATATTACTCAATGATAATGAAGGCATATTAATCTATGTTCCGAATAACATATTCGACAATCATTCTTTGACAGCGATCTAAAACTTTTTACAGCACACTCTCCTACAAAACCTCTTTCTAACTTTTATCTAAGGCTATTTCATGACAAGGCATATCTTATTCGCTTTGGGACAAGTCGTGGCTACTAAAAATGCAGTAGAGTTCATGACTCAAAAATGTATTACTCCTTTCGATTTACTTCATCGACATCAACGTGGCGACTGGGGTGATTTAAATGAACCTGATCGTGAAGCAAATGAACAGGCTTTGATTGAGGATCTCCGGATTCTCTCAAGCTACAATTTTGACAATGAGAAAATTTGGATTATCACTGAAGCAGATAGGGCATTAACAACGATTCTATTACCGAGGTAAAGTCACCGAAGCAGAGATTACCCAAACTGTTGCTGTGACTATTCTTCCTTATATCAAAGAAAAATATGATGAATTTAAGCATGTTTTCCTGAATATTAGACATGGATCGTATAACCCTCAATATAGACAACGTTTTATTCTCGGTAGGCTAGAAAATCAGGCACGTATCGAATCTGGATTAACTCCGTTATCACACAAGCAAGTGCAAGCTTACGAAATAGAGCACATCCTTCCTCAGACTCCTAAAGATGGAATACTTACTCCAGAGTTTGTGGACAAAGCTAGCTATCACAATTCAGTCTATAAATTAGGGAATGTTACCTTGTTAGAAAGTGTAATTAACCAAGCTGTAAATAGAATGAATGATCTGAATGGAGAATGGTTTGCAAGTAAATGTGATGAATATATTAAATCAGATGTATTAACAACGAATTTAATAAATGATGATTATGCTATTGGGAAAAACACTGCCATTAATCGCTTTAAAGCAGCTTCCGCATATTCATTCAAACTTTGGGATAGCTTAGCAGTATCAAAACGTCAGGAAATTCTATTAGATCTTGCATTAAATATCTGGAAAGTCTGTGGGCAACGAATTGATGCTTAAGTAGTGATAGATAAGGTAAATGAGATCATGAATAATTTTGATCTAAAACTAATTATATGGAATGCGCAAATCAGTTCAGCTAGGGCAACATTTAATATAAAGAACTGGCGAATTAGTAAGCGCTTCTTACACTCACTAATCGTACAACAAGTTGATTTTATTGGTTTAATTGAAATTAATGAAGAATCTGTAAACTATTTAAATAATATCTTTATTCGCTTTAATATCCCTTATAGAGTTGCAAATGGTACTCAACAGAGAGGAAATACTAGATTTGATACTTGTATAATATATCGTTGTGATAAATTTATGTTAATCCAAACACAACATAACCAAGATTGTGAAAATACAGATCTTCATTATCGAGGAGAATTAGCTAAAAGCGGCCAAAAATATGACTTTATTGATATAGAGAATAAACAAAAACTCAGTATAGTCTTAGTCCATTGGCCAAGTATATTAACACCAGAGATTCATAAAGTTAGAGAGAAGGTAGCTCAAAACTTACGATTTCATTTAGACTCATGGTTATCAAAAAATAGTAATATTATTATTGCTGGAGACTTTAATACTGAACCTTATTGTACTAGTCTTACTGATGATTTATGCAGTTTTAGAGAACCCAAATCTCCAAGTCGTAGCAAAAATGGATTTGAGCTTCTTTACAATCCATCTTGGAATCTACTTAGTGTACCACCTCCTCTAAGTCATTCTGCCGCTTATCCAGTCTTAGGAACTTACTTTCTTACAAAAAAAAATCACCAACATTGGTTTAATTTTGATCAAGTCATGTTTTCTAAGAACTTAATAGAAGGTAATTTTGGATGGAAGTATCTAGACAACTCTTTAAGAATATTAAATTTATTCAACATTACTGACAAGGTGGAACGCTGGTCAGATCATTTGCCTATATAGTTTAATCTTACATGGAAATCCTAAATCATGAGTAATTTTAATTTTGAAGAAAGTATTTCAAAAGCTATCCAAAAAGCAGATCTTGCAGAAGCTAATCAACAAGAAATATCTTCTATTTTTGAAGAGTTCTCTCAATCATTTCAAAGAGCATCAAATAATAAGATATATACCGAAATTAAAAGTAAAGAACGCAGAATTTCCAGTAATTCTCGAAATCCATGGTTAACAACAACAGCTACTCTTTTGAATAGTTTAAATTATGAAACTTATACTGCTCTTGTATTATCAAATGGAACTAAAGAATATGTTCTTGCTGAAATTATAGAGAACCAAGATGGATATCCCCTACGAATAAAAATAAATGACAATACTTCAGCTTATTCTGACAAAGATAGCTTAATTGAAGGGCTATCATATTTAGCTTCTAGAACAGAAGTTGGGAAATATTTTAAAATACTTCTTAATGAAGATTAAGATTAAATGAGAGATAATCCTGTACACGTAAATAGTTACAGGACTTTCATAATAAGATTAATATATTACTTTCAAAGTTATCAAATGAGCTCTCAAAATTAGCCTTATAAATATATAGAATATAAATAATATAAGGCCCAACCACTAATTCAGTTTGCAGGTACTTTCAATATTGATATAGGTAGCTTAATGAAAATTATAGTACAGATTAATTTCTAAACTTTATATATTTAAACCTAGAGACTGAGATATAACTTGTGCCCTCTTCGATTTCATTTGTATACTCTGATCATAGAGACTCATCTGATCGACCTCTCGAAGAGCAGAGTATACAAATGCGGAGAATATTCTCCGCATTGGAAATATCAAAATTCCTTTGAAAATTATGAAAAAATAGTAAAATCTAGGGGGAGAAATTCATATAAAAGAAAAAATAAATCACGTACTCCCCTTTTTACTCCTCCCTATCTACAAAATTTGATCAAGTTGAACTCACTGTATTTCTATTTGAAGATAAAAAAACAACGGTACTAGCTTATCTTCAGTAACAGCTCTATGCTTTAATCAAGGTCCGCTACGGTATTCTGTGAAAAGTATTATTTTTCTTCAATTTTCTGTTTACGGTCTATCAACTCTAAGTCGAAAAAGATATGGTCTGGTGATGGTCTATCATTAGTTATGCCTATTATTTTTCTTCTACTTAGCCATTATCGATTTACAAGAGATTTTGTTATCCAACAACCTACTCCCTTAATTTTCAACGTCTTAGTAATAGTACCACGGTCTCCTTGAATTCATTGAGTTTCTTATCAATTAAAACACTCAATACATTGTTTTTATTATAAAAAATATAGCAACTTGTTCGTACTTGTAATCAGTAGGTCCACAGTTCGAATCCGTGTGCCGGCACCATCATCAAACCTCATGAATATTTGATTTATGGGGTTTTTTGTTGTCTGTAATTTTAGGCATAGTATATTCATACTGTTTTGAATGAAGGTATTTACCTAAAATTTTATTATAAACTCGAGCTTCAAAATATATTTTCTAAAACCAATTTATTCTTTTAACAGAAAAATATGCGTTCTTAATTTATAAAAAAATATAATTTTAAAATAAGAAATATGAAAAAGATAAGATTATAATGCGCCACCAAATAAGGTCATATAAATAAGACCTATTTTATAAACTTTAATTCATTAAGATACCAATACGGAAAAGTATGAAACTTCGCTTTATTTTACCTGCTTTATTTCTAGCATTCCCTTTAACAACATATGCTCAAGAAACTACATCTCAACCTCAAATTCAAACCATTGCAAACCCACCTATTTGCTTAATTGAGGGGACTCCTTCAGCAGAGCACTATAAATCTATTAAACGTATTAAAGCCGCGAAAGGAACCTATGGTGGCTTTGAAGAAGTAAAACCTAAATTAGCTAACGTTGCCCGTAAATATGGTGCAGATGTCGTAATTAATTATCACCAAAGCCAAAGATTTGGTTTCTGGCCTTGGCGTATTGTTCGCCCAGTACTCACAGGTACTGCTGTGAAATGGAATACACCATTTAACTGTGCTGCCTTAGGTGGTAAAGAAATTCGTTAATAAGAAATGAAAAAAGCCCAACATCCTGTTGGGCTTTTTTCGTATTTCGTTACTAGGTACACTTCCTGTAATACCTCACGTCCTGATGCTTAAACTTATTATTGTTGTTTTACGTTTCGGAACTTCCTGTTCCTGATGAGTTCATCATAGGCAATTCATCACGTCATAAAAAGACGCCAATTTCCCGAATGTATGTACGAAAAAGCGTACATGGTTCTTTTAAATTTAAAACTTGATTTACTATCATTGAAATAAAAATATGAATTTATAAACAAGTTCTGTTCGTCAATTAAATAAGAAGACGATATAATGAGTTTATTACTTTATTTCTAAAATAAATTTAAAAATAACAAGGAACGAGATGTTTACTTTGCCATCAAATCTTTTTCAACCTTTAGTGACCATACTTGCATGCCTTATTTTCATTGTAAGTAAAATGCCTCAGCTAAAATTTAGAAAAACCATATTATTTTTCGCCATTGTCAGCTTTACTTTAATCTGTACTTTGGCAATATTTGGCTTCTTTAATTAAGCCTTATTTCTTGCTCTTCTCTATCATTTTTTCAAAATGTTTAAGGTTTGGGTTCAACGTATCCCATGCATAGGCTTGGCTCACAAACACCTCTGCTCTAGGCTGATAGAGACTCGGGTCATCCAAAGTACCTGCACGTATTGAAATCATTTCAGGCGCAATTTCAGGTAAGCCAAAAAGCTGAGAACCACATGTCGGGCAAAACGCTCTTTTAATAGCTCGGCCAGAAGATCCCAAAGTCTCAAAATATTTCAGCTCACCACTTACTTTCAATTCAGATTGGTGAAAAAAAGCAATTGGTGCATATGCTGAACCTGTGGCCTTTTGACAATCTCGACAGTGGCAATTAAAGCTATAACGTGGCTCTGCTTCACTTTGGTAGCTCACAGCTCCACATAAACACGATCCTTGATATTTGGCTGACATGGCTCATCCTATTTTTTTATTGCTGTGATTTGAATATAACGTACATATCCATTTTGGTAGAGTTGTTGGCATAACTTTGCAGTCATTTGAATTTTAAAATTTGCCAATCCTCGGCTTTGCTTTTGTCCTTGTTGATTTTGAATATATTGCGAAAAACCAAGTAATACTTGCTCAGATAAATCTTCAATTTGAATATCGACAAAACCTTGTTGTTCCAAGGTAGCTCTGAGCATTTTTTCATTTGGCACATTATCCCAAGCGACATTTGCTGCTTTGAGTAAATAACGATGCTTTTGTTCTTGTAGAGCGGTCATATTTTGACATGAGTCGGCACACATTAAGTAGTGAAAACCTAATCGGCCTTTTGAATTTAAAACTGGAGCGATGGAATCTAGAAATGAATTTAAATTGCTGTGATAAGCGGCATCAATACACATCACCACATCGAAGTATTGTTTAAATTCAAATTGTTTTAAATTTAAAAATGAACCGCAAAAAATCTGGCTTATTTCGGGAATAAGCTTTTGAATTTTATGGACACATTGGGCTTGTAAGTCAACTGCACTGAGGCTTTTAGGCTGATAATGCTGTAACCAGTGCAACAAACTTGCACCCTGTCCGCAGCCTAAATCTAAGAGATGATCTTTTGAATTTAAATTGACAGCTTGTGCCAAATGATCTGCCAATTGGCAACAAGCTTCACGGTAGTTTTGAGTGTTTTTCCAAAAACCCAAATTTGTCCAAGCAAGCTCTTGATCATCCCCTAAGCTTGATGCATCAATTGCATATTTATGGGGAATGAGTCGAGAGAGAGCTGCTCGAACTTTTGTTTTCACAATTTTAGTAGCCGAGTTCTGGGGCAACTTCCACCTTAGGTTTTAAACCTACAAATGGTAAAGGCGCCCCTAAAATTTCAGCAATATGCATGGCAGAAGTAACTGCTGACTCTAAAATTGGCAAGCCATCGCATGACCATGAACCACAGTAGAATACTTTACGGTTTGGGTCTAAATGACGTTGTTGCAATTCTTTGTTTAAAGCAACTGTTTGTGAGTCTACAACCGCACGCGTTAAAGTCACTTTTGAAATAACTTTTTTAGGGTCGATATCAACCACTGGGCGCCAAGTTTGGAATACAGGATTTTTACCCACGAGTGTTGGCTCCACCGCATTCATCCAAACTGTAAATTGCTGACGCGTAAACTTACGGTCCATCATGTAGCTCAGCACTGACCAGTCCTTACGGCGTGGTGGCATAACGGTCGCATCGGTATGAATCACAAGATCACCTTGCTCAAAGCGGAATTGCTTAAGCAAGTTCATATCTTCTGCAAACTGTTCAGGGTTTAAAAACTCATCAATTTTAGACGTTGGCGTTGCAACAATTACTCGATCAAATAAGTTCTGTTCACCTTGGCTGTTTTCAACCAGTACTTTTTCGCCTTGTTGCTCAACTTTCTTAATTGCCGATCCGCTATGAATATCGATGCCTTTAATCAAGCTATCTACAAATGCAGGTGTACCACCCTTCATGCGCAATAACATGTCGCCATCAGTTAAGTGACGTAAAAACTCAAGTAAGTTTTTTGCAGGCCAATCGCCAATTGTTTTCGGATTACACGTACAGATTGTATAGAGCACTGGCATAACCACACCATGCCAGAATACTTCTTCAATATCGTTCTGATTAATAAATTCAGCGAGGGTAATATCTTGATTTTTAGATTTGAAAAACTGGTGAATCGCAGTTTTTAATTGCAACATCCCTTTCACAAGACGCCAGCCATATTGCTGGATGCCTTTACGGTTATTAATAATCGGGAAATTACCAATACGGCTACGAGATGTCGTTAACCATGTTTCCGTACGATCTTCGAATAACCAGCTACAAGACATATAAGTACGAACTGGAAAGGTCTTAATACCTAAATGAGCGGCAAGGCTGAGTGTATTTTTCCATAAGTGAGGATTCATTACACGTAGCGGTGCATCAATAATTCCACCATCGAACTCAATGCTATGGCTATCCATTCCCCGGCCAGGAAGTGCTTCAAATATCGTGATCGTATGCCCTGCATCTTTCAGAATTCTTGCTGCCGCAAGCCCTGCCATTCCACTGCCAATAATTGCGATATTCAAAATGATGTCCCATTTTTCGAGAATTTTTTTGATTATCACTCATACCCCAAAAAAACACCGTATTAAAAACTACCAGATTTTTATTTTTTGCATCAATTTATATAGAAAATATTTAGCTGCTCACTCGTCTCACTTTTTATATTTTTTTACAAAATCAGAGAAGCTAATAAAACCTTATATTTTTTGAAAATTTAAAAAAAATCTTTTAAATAAAATAAGATAATTTAACTATTTTTATATCATTTGTTTTACAAGAATCTTTTTTTAATATATTATTAACTCATAATAATGAGAATCAAATCACATAAAACAATGCCGCAACAACAATGAAAACCATCATAAAAACAGAATCTTTACAGCGAAAAAGCCCGCTATTCACACTTGATAGCGGGCTTTTTATTACTTTGTTTTTAGAGGTTCTTCAAATGCAATTCGGCAATTTATGCTTCTTGCATGATTGAACCGAATTTTCCACGATTAAAATCATTAATCGCTTCCATAATCTCAGCTTTGGTATTCATTACGAATGGACCATAACCTTCGATTGGTTCATTGAGTGGTTGCCCAGTCAACACTAAGAATTTAGTGTCTTCTTCTGCATTTAAACTAAACTCAACACCCTCACGAGATAAAATCGCAACGGTTTTACCTTCCAGACGATTTGCATCATTAACCACAACCGCACCATCTAATATCACAACAAGCGTGGTGTGACCTTCAGGCACATAGAGGGTATGTTTTTGGCCTTTAACCAACTTACCATCCCATACATTTAATGGACTAAATGTAGTTGCAGCACCTTTTGCATCTGCATATTCACCTGCAATCACGCGCAAATGACTACCTTGTTCGTCTAGTGCAATGTCTGGAATATCTTTCGCTTCAATCGCTTGGTATTTTCCAGACGTCATTTTTGAATGAGCAGGTAAATTTACCCACAATTGCACCATTTCAAAAAGACCACCATGCTCTGCAAATTCAGGAGAATGGAACTCTTCATGCAACACGCCTGCACCCGCAGTCATCCATTGCACATCACCAGTTTTAATGGTTCCGCCGCCGCCGCTTGAATCTTTATGAGTTACTTCACCTTGGTAGGCGATGGTCACTGTTTCAAAGCCACGGTGAGGATGCGAACCTACACCTTGCTGTTCAGTTGTTGGCGAGAATGTATAAGGCGCTGCATAATCGAGTAGCAAAAATGGGCTTAGGGTTTGGCCTAAACGGTCATAAGAGAATAGGTTATATACAGGGAAACCATCACCCACCCAATGCATGTGGTTATTTTGATATGCACCAAGAAATTTCTTCATCTGATCTCTCCTATATATGTAGGATTTTCTTGAACTGGTATTGATTTTACGCCTCAATAATTGCAGTTTATAGATCAGGATTAGCAACACATTATTTCATCTATGAGACAATCATAGAATTTAATGTGCTCTTTTTAAGATCGTCCTATTTTTAAAATTCTTAATCCTATTTTTTAGACTTAATCACGACATAAAACTCAACTAGCATAATTTTAGGCAATAACGACCTACTCAATAATTTTTGATTATTTATTTTGATAACACGAGGACATAAAAAATGGCTCAAGATTACGTGCGTTTAGACAAGGATAATGCTGCGGTTCTTTTAGTTGACCATCAAGCAGGTTTACTTTCTTTAGTTCGAGATATCGACCCAGATAAATTTAAAAACAACGTATTAGCGCTTGCAGATGCAGCAAAATATTTTAATTTACCCACTATTCTTACGACTAGTTTTGAAAATGGTCCAAACGGTCCTTTAGTTCCAGAACTAAAAGAACTTTTCCCAGATGCACCATTTATTCCACGTCCTGGTCAAATCAACGCTTGGGACAATGAAGACTTCGTAAAAGCAGTTAAAGCGACAGGTAAAAAACAACTGATTATTGCAGGTGTGGTGACTGAAGTTTGTGTGGCATTCCCTGCACTATCTGCACTCGCAGAAGGCTTTGAAGTGTTTGTGATTACTGATGCTTCTGGTACTTTCAACGAATTAACACGTGATGCTGCTTGGGATCGTATGTCAAAAGCAGGTGCTCAGCTGATGACTTGGTTTGGCATGGCTTGTGAATTACACCGCGACTGGCGTAATGATGTGGAAGGTTTAGGTGCGTTGTTCTCAAATCATATTCCTGATTACCGCAACCTGATGACAAGCTATAGCTTCAATACCTCACAAAAATAAGTTCAATTGCTAAGATTAGAGTGCTTAAGCGCTCTAATCTTAAATTTAAAGGGATTGATCTGACATTGATAAGCTCTTTTGATGATTTTTATTATTTCTATTTAGTCGTAAAACACGGCGGCTTTAGTGCGGCTAGTGAAGCCGAAAATATTAGTAAATCTAAGCTCAGCCGACGCATTATTGACCTTGAAAATAAATTTAATGTCAGCCTGATTCAAAGGACAACACGTCATTTTAAGGTGACCGATTTAGGCCAAGAGTTTTATGAGGAATGCTGTAAGGTTATTACTCAAGTTGAATGTGCAGAAAACGTGTTATTAAAGCAAAAAAGTGAGCCTCAAGGTCTGGTAAAAATAAGTTGCCCACCTCTGATGATGCATTTTCAAATTAGAAAAATTTTAAATCAGTTTTTAAAAACCTACCCCAAAGTTGAGATTGCTCTTGAGCTAACAAGCCGTCGAGTAGATATCTTGCATGATGACATCGACCTCGCGATTCGGACAAATTTTGAACCGAATGAAGATTCGAATTTAATTGTTCGTGATGTGATTAAAACCGATCATTGTTTGGTGGCTTCGCCTGAATTGTTGCAAGGTCGCATCATTGAACATTATTCAGAATTACAGGACTTTCCAAGTATTAGCTTAGGTACTCAAAAGCAAAATCCTATTTGGCATTTATGCAATATTCGTAATGGTGAAACTGTTGATGTGCCTTATCAACCACGAATCAAAAGTAATGATTTGGCTGGTGTGTATTATGCCGTCATGGATGGTTTAGGCATTGCCGACCTTCCTTTTTTGACCGTCGAATCTGAAATTCGTAAGGGTACGCTTATACATATTCTTCCTGACTGGAAGTCGAATATTGGTACGCTGCAATTGGTTTATGTTTCGAGAAAAGGCCAGCGTCTTGTGGTTGAAAAGCTCATTGAAACGCTGATTGATGAACTCAGGCGTTTGCCTGAAAGTCGTGATGGCTATCTATCGACTTAAAATAAAAAACCGGTCACGAATGGGCATGACCGGTTTTTTGTGAAACATCACATACAGCATAACTGTATGTTTTCGTTCAGAACAAAACGAACTCGCTTTATTCCTTACTCAGATAAGTCTACGCAGAGGTATTTCATTTCGACATATTCTTCGATGCCGAATTTTGAACCTTCACGGCCTAGACCTGATTGTTTTACGCCACCAAACGGAGCAACTTCGTTTGAAATCGCGCCCGTGTTAATGCCGACCATACCGTATTCGAGTGCTTCACCTACTCGCCATTGACGAGCTGTGCTTTGCGTAAATAAATAAGCAGCTAAACCAAACTCGGTATCGTTCGCCATTGCCACTGCTTCATCTTCAGTTTTAAAGCGGAATAGTGGTGCAAGCGGACCAAAAGTTTCTTCTTTAGACACTTTCATGTCTTGCGTTACGCCAGTTAAAACTGTTGGCTCAAAGAATGTGCCGCCAAGTGCCGAGCGTTGACCACCAATACGAACTGTCGCGCCTTTCTCAGTTGCATCTGCAATATGAGACTGAACTTTTGCAATCGCATCTTCATCAATTAAAGGCCCTTGAGTTGAACCTTCTTGACGGCCATCGCCAACTTTAAGCTTAGACACAGCTTCAACCAAACGCTCTGCCAATGCATCGTAAATACCGTCTTGAACATAAATACGGTTAGCACATACACAAGTTTGACCGCTGTTACGATATTTACTTGCCATAATGCCCTGAACTGCTTGTTCAAGGTTAGCATCGTCAAATACCACAACTGGTGCATTACCACCAAGTTCAAGTGAAAGCTTTTTAATTGTTGGCGCACATTGTTGCATCAAGATACGGCCAACTTGCGTTGAACCAGTAAAGCTTAACTTACGAACAATATCGCTTTCGCATAGGGTTTTGCCCACTTCAACCGCATCACCACTAATGTTAATTAAAACATCTGCTGGTAAGCCTGCCTGTAAAGCCAATACTTCAAGCGCATAAGCGGTTAACGGCGTTTGTTCTGCTGGTTTAACCAACATTGAACAACCCGCAGCAATGGCGGGGCCTGCTTTACGCGTAATCATGGCAGCCGGGAAGTTCCACGGCGTAATTGCAGCAGTAACACCAATCGCTTGTTTAATTACGAGCAAACGTTGGTTTGGCAAGGTTGGTGTTAAAACTTCACCATCAATACGGCGAGCTTGCTCCGCAAACCAGCGGATGAATGAGGCTGCATAACCAATTTCACCACGTGCTTCTGCTAATGGCTTACCTTGCTCAGCTGTTAAGATTTGAGCCAGATTTTCTTTGTGCTCAAGCATGAGGTTGTACCATGCCAATAACACATCAGCACGAGCCAAGGCAGTTTGCTTTTTCCAAGTAGCCTGCGCTTTTGCTGAACGGTTAATTGCGGCTTCAACCCCTGCACGGTCATAGGTTTTTACCCATGCCAAAGTTTCACCTGTAGCAGCATCATTAACTTCGATATAGTCATTTGATGCAGGTGCTTCTAATGAAATATCAGGATGTTTTAATAAATACTGCAAATTATTTTGAATCATGCAGATTGCTCCATTGCTTTTGCACTACCTGCTTTTAGAGTTGCAAAACCTTGTTTCAAGATATCAAGGCCTTGACGGAATTGCTCAGCAGGAATGGTTAATGGATATAAGAAACGAATTACATTACCGTATTTACCACAAGTAAGAAGTAACAGCCCGTTTTCCATTGCATAGTTTTGTACAACTTTTGCTTGTTCAGCCGTTTCAAGCTCTACCGCAACCATTGAACCCAATGCACGAATATCAGTTACGACGTCGCCTGTTGCTTGTTGAATATCTTTAAGTGCAACAACCAACTCTGCACCTAATTCATTTGCACGTTCGCATAAGTTTTCTTCTTCAATCGCGTCAATCACTGCATGCGCAGCTGCAACCGCAATCGGGCTACCTGCGTAAGTACCACCTAGTCCACCTGGGTTTGGTGCATCCATCACTTCTGCACGGCCGACAACACCCGAAATTGGGAAACCGCCGCCCAAGCTTTTTGCCATGGTGATGAGGTCTGCTTTAGTCTCGTAATAGTTCATTGCAAACAATTTACCAGTACGGGCAAAACCTGATTGCACTTCGTCAGCTACAAGTAAAATGCCGTGCTTGTCGCAAATTGAGCGTAAACGTTTTAAGAACTCAGCTGGCACAACATTGAAACCGCCCTCACCTTGTACTGGCTCAAGCACAATTGCTGCAACATCATGTGGTGCAATATCTTCACTGAAAATATCTTCAACGCTTTCGATTGCCGCATCTACTGAAATACCTTTAGCAGGCACTGGGTAACGTGCATGGAAAACACCCGCTGGCATCACACCGAAATCACGTTTGTAAGGTGCAGTTTTACCTGTCATTGCCATCGTCATGAATGAACGACCGTGGAAACCGTTACCAAAAGTGATAATGCCATGGCGACCTGTGTAACAACGAGCAATCTTCACCGCATTTTCAACTGCTTCTGCACCTGTAGTGAAAAAAGCAGACTTTGCAGGACCAGCAATTGGCGCGCGTTCATTAATACGCTCAGCTAAAGCGACATAGCTTTCATATGGCGTTACTTGATAGGCAGTATGCGTAAATTTAGTGAGTTGCTCAGTCACCGCTGCAATGACTTTAGGGTGGCGATGGCCTGTGTTTAAAACAGCAATACCACCAGCAAAGTCGATAAATTGGTTGCCTTCCTTGTCCCAAAGCGTGGCATTTTCAGCTTTTTCCGCATACCACTGACACATCACGCCTACGCCACGTGGAGTTGCTTGCTGTTTACGTGCGTTAAGTGCAGAATGTTGATTATCCATTTGATTCCCTCATATTTTCATCATCAGTTGCAGCTTTGGTTTCTTGCATCCTGTGCTTAATTTTCAGGGTGCTTTACAACGACTGCCTATGCATGTAATTTCGCTCGTCTGATGCCAACTGACGAGAGCCACTTTTTAACTGTAGGAGAGAGCCAATTGCGTAGTTTACTTGGAGATCATTTGCTGCAACGACTCCAACAGGACACTGAAGGGAAACTACATCAACGCCTTTTCCGTTGCCTGCGTGGTGCCATTATTGATGGAGTCATCCAGCCCAAGACTCGTCTACCTGCCTCACGCGACTTAGCCAGTGAAATTCATGTTTCAAGAAATACAGTGCTCACTGCCTATGAGCAGCTACAAGCTGAAGGCTACTTAGAAGCTCGTACGGGACACGGCACATGGGTTGCCGAAAAATTACCAGAGAGTTTTTTAAATACACAAAACAAGAAAAAAGTAGTTTCTAGCCCGAAAGTTCAAAATTCTTATGCGCTATCACAGCGTGGTTCCAACTTATTGGGCTATGCCGCAGCGTCGCCACACCAATGGGGAGCTTTCGTGCCGGGAGCACCAGATGTGACTGAGTTCCCACATCATATTTTTAGTCGTATTCAAGCACGTTTAAGCCGAGAGCCTGACATTAACCGCCTGATTTATAGCAATGCTGGGGGATGTATTGAGCTTCGAAGTGCATTGGCAGATTACTTACGTGTTGCGCGTTCAGTCCAGTGCGATGCTGACCAAATTATTATTACCGAAGGCATTCACCAAGCGATTGATTTAGTCTCACGTGCGCTCAGTGATATGGGAGACAAAATCTGGATTGAAGATCCTGCTTATTGGGGAATGCGTAATACATTGCGTATTAATGGTCTCGATATTCAGCCGATGCCTGTCGATGCTGAAGGCATTATTCCTGAGGAAAATCCGGCAAAGCCTCCTAAACTCATTTTTGTCACACCTTCCCACCAATATCCGCTTGGCTCTCACTTAAGCCTAAACCGCCGACGTAAACTGATTGAGATTGCCCGTCAGCACAATAGCTGGATTGTCGAAGATGACTATGACAGTGAGTTCCGTTTCTCAGGCCAGCCTTATCCATCTTTACAAGGCTTAGAAAATGATGCGCCTGTGCTGTACATGGGCACGTTTAGTAAAACCATTTATCCATCTCTTAGAATTGGCTATTTAGTCGTACCTAAGCCGCTCTTTTCGCCATTACGAATTGTGGCAGCCGAGCTTTATCGTGGTGGGCACTTGCTTGAGCAAAAAGCCCTAGCTGAATTTATTCGTGAAGGCCATTATGAAGCGCATATTCG
Source organism: Acinetobacter sp. TG2027 (assembly GCF_000302435.1). Lineage (NCBI taxonomy): Bacteria > Pseudomonadati > Pseudomonadota > Gammaproteobacteria > Moraxellales > Moraxellaceae > Acinetobacter > Acinetobacter sp. TG2027. Next base: position 19,762 of record NZ_AMJN01000035.1, read on the forward strand.
CCGTATGCGCCTACTTTATGGCAAGCGCCGCGACTACTTGGTGAGCTTAATTCAACGTTATCTTGGTCCCGAATTTATTCATGAATATGATGAAGCGGCAGGATTACATCTGGTTTTAAAACTGCCAAACTCTTGCGATGATGTCGCGATTGCAGCCACAGCGCTTGAACGTGGTGTCAAGGTTCGTCCACTGTCTCAGTACTACATGCAATCACATGCACATGCAGAACGTGGGCTGCTTATGGGCTTTGCCTGTGTAAATGAAAAAGACATGGTGATGGCTTTTGGTGTCTTGCTCCAGTGCTTACGTGAAGCAGGTGTACCCACACTGAATTGATCTTTTTATCTGAGCAAAATAAAAAAGAGCCTCATTGTGAGGCTCTTTTGGTTTAAAAATTTAAACTAACTTTTCTTCATGGCTATGAGTTAAATGAGTCGCTCTACGCTCTTTACCCCAACCTAGCTTTTCAGACAACAAACCGAAGAACACAATAATGCCGAACAGCGCTGTGGTGTAAATCACTTCTTTAAAATAGGTGCCTTCAATCAACATGGTAAGAATTGCACCAATAATTGCAAAGATCACCACGTAAGTTAGATAAGGGAACATCCACATTTTAAAGTCAATTTTTACGCCTTCAGCCTCTAATTTTTTACGCATACGAAGCTGAGAATAAGCAATGGTCAGGTAAACATACAGTGTTGCCGCACCTGTTGTTAGCATGAAAAAGTCATAAACATTCATACTCTCGGTTGCAGTTAAAACTACGGCAATCACAGAGAAGAAGCATGACACAATCACGCCTACCCAAGGACTGCTTTTACTGTTTACAGAGCCAAAACTTTTCGGTGCATCACCACGTTTAGCTAAAGAGAACAACATACGTGAACACGTATAAAGAGCTGAGTTAAAGCAACTACATACTGAGGTTAGAACCACGAAGTTTACGATATGGCGCGCGCCAGGAATGCCTAGTGCAGACAACGTTACGCTATAGGTTCCCCAAGTTGAATCTTTCAAAAGTTCATTGTTGTGAGGAATAAGACATACCGCAACGAACATTGAACCAACGTAGAATAAAATAATTCGCCAAACCACCGAGTTTGATGCTTTACGAATTTCTTTCGATGGATTTGCCGACTCTGCTGCCGCTACCGTAACAATTTCAGCACCAATGTAGGCAAACATGACTCCAAGCAAAGCTGTGATAACGGATGAGCCGCCATTTGGCATAAAGCCTTGAGAAGTTAAATTACTAATACCAGAAGCAGCCGGATTACCCCAAGGCCACAAATGCATGATCGCTAAACTACCAATCACAAGGAAAATAACAATCGCGATGACTTTGATGAGAGCGAACCAGAACTCAAATTCACCATAGTTTTTCACGTTTTGTAAATTAACAACAACCAGTGCACCAATCACCACGACCATATAGACCCAGATCGGTATAAACGGGAACCAATTGTTTAGAATTTTTCCTGCCACATAGGCTTCCCACCCCATGAGCATGGCCAGAGTACACCAGTACAACCAACCAATTGAAAACCCTGCCCAACGGCCAATCGCACGGTCAGCATAAGTTGAAAAAGAGCCACTATCAGGGTTTAAAACGGCCATCTCGCCTAACATACGCATGATGAACCAAACAAGTAGACCACCTAAAGCGTAAGTTAAGAAAACTACAGGTCCAGTATTGTAAATAATACTGCCTGAGCCGACGAATAGAGAACCACCAATAACCCCTGCAATCGAGATCATGGTCAGGTGGCGTGATTTGAGTCCATGTTTTAAACTTTGGGAGTGATTGGCTTCAGAACCATTTTGATGAGCTGCCATATCATTTTCCTTAATATATGGAGGATATCGGCTAGTCTCGGAAATCCTCCGAAGCCAAAAAATATCCCCTAAAAATTTAGCCGTTCTGCCCAATTCCTAAAACAGAAAATTCACTGAGCTTATCCGGCGCTTCCGTATGCATACTTCCAATAGCTTTAATTTGTCGTTTCGGCACTCAAGAAACGAGAGCCATTTTTGTAATAAAAGAGAGAGCCAATTGCAAAATTTATACGCAAAATTGGCCCTTTTTGTAGGGGATGCTGGTAAATGGCTTTTAGTTTTTATTTTAATCAGATTGAATTTCTTTAGTTTTGTTCAGAAATTAATAATGCTTTTGTACCAGTTTCTAATGCTCTAAATATATGTTTCTGGTCAGCTGGATAACAAATATAGTCTCCAACTCCAAGCTCAACAGCTTCATCAATTAAGCCCACTAAAGCTTTACCTTCAACCACAATAATATGCTCCACAGAACCAACTGGATGCGGCTCTGAAAGACGGTCTTCGCCCGGCTCAACAATCAGTAAATACACATCTCGACGGGCATGTGGCGGACAAGTCGCTAACAAAATTGCTTTGTAATTGGCAATCTCAGAGCTCACTGTTGGCCCATCACCACAGCGAATCACTTGTACCTGATTACTCGGTTCTTCCATCAACCTTGCAAATGGAATATTTAGTGCAACACAAAGTGCCCATAAGGTTTCAATGCTAGGGTTACCTTGCCCTGCCTCTAATTGTGACAATGTAGATTTAGCAACACCTGCACGACGAGCAACCTCTGCCAACGAAAGCCCTGCTCTTTGACGTTCACGCGTTAAACCTTTGGCAATAATTTCAATTGGCTGAGACATTCACCACATCCGTTCTATAAAAAAAACGATCGTTCGTTTTGACAAAACGATCAGACTTATTCATTATAATGGAAAATCGTTCGTTATATCATGCTATGTCCACATACTCTTTGATTAAAAAACTAAGTAAAGACACTACCCGCTCGATTTTCTTTGTATGTCTAGCGACGAGTGTCGTTGGTATGTCTTTAGGTTCACTCGCTGCAAGTTATGGCTTAGCGCTCTGGATCCCGCTTTGTCTATCCGTGTTTGTGCTCGCAGGAACTGCTGAATTTATTTTTATTGGTTTCTTGGCTGTAGGTGGTAGCCCAATTGCAGCTGCGATTGCAGGACTACTCGTCAATTTAAGACATCTACCTTTTGGTATTGCGGTCAATGAACTAATCCGTGGCAAATTCTCTCGATATTTCGGAGCTCATATCATGAACGATGAAAGCGTTTTGTTTGGTATGGCACAGCCCGATTTTGAAACAAAAAAGGCTGCTTACTGGCTATGTGGTATAGGCATCATGCTCAGTTGGCCACTGGGTGTAACGGCGGGTTATTTCATTGGAAGTGCTATTCCAGACCCTAAAACATTTGGCTTAGATGCCATTTTCCCCGCGATTTTAATTGCACTTACTTTTAATGCTTTAAAGAATAAATCTACTCGAAAAGCTGCATTTGCTGGATCAACTTTAGCACTGATCACCACACCTTTTTTGGCCTCAGGACTTCCAATTCTGATTTCACTTTTTGGCTTGATATTTGGTAGAAAGAAATGAGTCAACAATTACTAATTATTTTAGGTATAGGCTTGCTAGCACTTGGAACGTATGGGATTCGCTTTGCTGGGTTTCACTTGGGTGCCAAGTTCTCTTTTTCTGAAAAATACCAAGTTTTACTCTCAAACGGTGCGACTGTTTTGCTCTGTGCGATTGCCGTGACCACTACATTTTTTGAAGGTCAACATTTCGCAGGTTTTGCACGTATTTTCGGTGTTGGCTTAGCACTGTTATTGGTTTGGAAAAAAGTACCGCTGTTATTAGTGATTTGCTTGGCAGCTGCCGGCACGGCACTTATACGTTTGCTTGGAATTGAGTAATAAAAAAGGCGAGATAAACTCGCCTTTTTTGAAACTTTGATTAAAATGGATATATATACTAAAAACAAATATATTCTTATATTACAATTGATTATATTTAAACGTAAAGTATTTTGTCAATTTTTTTATTGTAAATTTAACAAAACTACTTACTGCACAATACGACTAATATGTCACAAAGACACCTCCATAAAATTAGTGTTAATTAAATGGTCGTTTTCTTTACATTTAAAACATGATCCTAAAATTACATTTTTTATTCAAAAGAATGTAAAGAAATTGCGATAATAAATCTATGTAAAGTTTAGGTACGTTTTATTATGATTATTGGATATGCTCGGGTCAGTACACATGACCAAAATCTAGATTCACAATTAGATGCACTCCAAAAGGCAGACTGTGAACAAATTTTTCAGGAAAAGATAACAGGAAAAACTAAGGATCGTCCTGAACTGATAAGTTGCTTGAAAGCCCTAAGAAAAGGTGATGTTCTGATTGTTTGGAAACTTGATCGCCTTGCCCGTTCATTAAAAGATTTAGTCGAGATTATTACTGACTTAAATCAGCGTGAGATAGGCTTTAAATCGCTTACAGAGGCTATTGATACCACCTCTGCTACTGGCAGGCTAGTGTTCCATATTTTTGGAGCATTAGCTGAGTTTGAGCATAGTTTAATTCGTGAACGTACCATAGCAGGTTTAGATGCAGCGAGAGCAAGAGGACGTAAAGGTGGGCGCAAACCATCCATGTCTGAAAAAGATATTAAAAAGGCCCAAGCTATGTTACGAGATCCTCAAATTACTAAAACAGAGGTAGCAAAACATTTTGGAGTAAGCCGAGTAACGCTGAATAGCTCACTGAATAAATCTTAGAATTGTTCTTAGTTGCTATCTAACAAGAATTTCATATATTGGGGATGTATTTTCTTAATATCTATTCCTAACCCTTGGAATAGTAAACTAATTGCATCTTCCTTTTCTTTTTGTAGCCTATTATTAAAATCTTTTAAATTTTTGGAGTCAGCATCACTATAACAATGCTGATAGCCTGAAACTATCTGCTCCATCCTAGTTATAGTTTTACTAAAGTTTAGCTTCATTTTAATATTACCATTGATATTCGTTAGATGATTTAGACTATCTCTAACATTTTCAATGACATGAGATGGAATATACCAGTCATATTTGGAATTTTCATATCGCAAGTCTAATCCTAAAAAATTTACTGTTTCCTTTTCAGAAATAATTTGTGTTTTTGACTTTTCATCGATTTCAGGAAGTGTTAAACCTAAGCTACTCAATTCTTGGAAAACTGATTCAAATACCTCTTTACACTGCTGTTCGGAATCAAGAAAAAATATCAGATCATCCGCATAACGGACATGTTTATATTTTTGCTTAATAAGCCAATTATCAAAATCATTTAAGTAAAATGATGCCAGTAAAGGTGATAGAGGCATCCCTTGTCTGACACCTTTCCCAATCTTAGACTCAATTAGCTTTTTATGAGTCTTTGCATATTCATGAGGAATACTTGGATCGCAGCAAATTATGGATTCAAACAAATAGAGTATGTCAGTTGGTATATTTTCTCGTATTTCCTTTAACAAAGTTGCCCGAACTAAATTATCAAAAAACGATGCAATATCTGTTTTTAAAACAAAGGGCTTTGTATTTCTTAAATCTTTTGCCTTTTGTCTTGCTCGAAATATACCTACACCTGAAACAGAAAAATCGTTAGATTTAAGTATAGCTAACTCATGTTTTAAGTTCTTGGCGATGTAATCTATTAAAATCATCTGCACTAGACGATCTCTAACGGTTGGTATGCAGATTAAACGTGGCTTTTTACTAGGATTCTTTTTATTCTCAATAATTACAGGATACAGTTTTTGAAATCTGTAGCTTTGAGTTTCAATTAATTTTATTAAAGATTCTAATTGAACATTTAAATTATTCTCAAATTCTTTAATTGAAACATAGTTGGTATGATATTTTTTATCATAATTTTTAATATTTTTTTGTTTGAAAATTTTAAATTTTTCATCAAAATTTTCTTTAACAAAGTCTTTAAAAAACATAATTTTATATCTCTTTCTTCTCCATTGCGTCCTTGTAAAGCTATCTCGCAACGGTTAAAAAGGGACACATCCATTCAAATGGTAATAGCTCTTCTCATCGGTGATAAGACTAGCCAGTCCATCCTCATGGTTCTGTTCTGATGCACATTTCTGTGTTGTCGAGCGAACCAATGGTTTACAACAGTGTGAGCAATTTATTGCCATCTTTTTTCTTGAAATGCTGCTATCAGTATAACATAAAACAACATCGAGAATCAACACGAAAAACTCCACAATTATCAACATAACCACCTGATTTTCCTGATAATTTTTTGACAAAAATATCAAAACCAACTGAAACAACCACTTGACAATATAGAGAATATCGGTTCTCCAAACCGCCCGTAGCCCCACGCCCACCATCTTGAAAAAGCCAAGTACCCCCCAAGTAATGATAGCAAGGGGACTGTTACATCCATTCAAATGGTAATAGCTCTTCTCATCGGTGATAAGACTAGCCAGTCCATCCTCATGGTTCTGTTCTGATGCACATTTCTGTGTTGTCGAGCGAACCAATGGTTTACAACAGTGTGAGCAATAGTAGGGTTTTAACCGACCATTTAGATATTTGAAATATATAAGAGTATTTGTATATCAGCAACATACAATAAACAATCAACTGTAATAAATAGTAAAAAACCATTTAGATAAATCTAAATGGCTTTATATTTCTAAATATCCAACTTCGGTAAACTTCTCACAATCTTCATTGTTTCCAAACTTACTGTAATCACACGCAAGAACAAATCCAATGGGTATCTAGCATCACCCATAGTTTCAATTGCCCAATCATTCGCATCATTCACAATACCACTGTCTTTATGTGTAGAAACGCCTTGACGCTCCATTACCCATTCAAGTGCAGACTTACCGTTTACCACGTAGTCATAAGCCTCTAACGGTATTTCACGGATAGTAATGGCATTGTTATAAATCACCGTATCCTTTTGGTCTTTTTTCGGGAATTTCATTTTGGTCACATAGAAGTCTTTATCTTCTAGCTGCTTTAATGATTTATTGCCCAAGTCCAATTTAGCTTTATACGGGTCTACAGTTTCATAGTTTAAATGCCAATGTGCCAAATCTCGCCCTGCTTTAGAGAATGCCCAGAAATCTTTGGCTTTTTTCACGCATGGAATACGTGGTAACTCTTTGGTAAGGTTGTCAGCATAACGACTACGATAATCTTCACTTTGTAATAAGCCATACACATAGTAGAAAATATCTTCCTTGCTAATCGTTTCAGTCGGGTAAGCATCTTGAAAATGCTTTAATCCTTCATTACTGATCGCATCATTCCGAGCATATTTTCCATCTGTCGTGTTAGTTTCAGCATGGCTAAATAGGTCATCAGCCTTATTTTCTGTTGATGTTTCTTCGTAAAGGTAAAGAGGGAAACATTGATCATTTGCATGTAATTGAATATCAGGAACTGAATTGGTGATAATGCAAGAAAAGTCTTTTGGTGTGCCTGTACCTGTTAGTGAAATTGTTAAATTTATTGAATCTAATATTGGGAATATTTTTGGAATTTGATACACCATTTCATTTAATCTGCGATTAAAGTACATCCAAGATTTTGTAAATGGTCTATATGTAGCTGTATAAATTGAAGCAGTATCAAAACTTAGATGCTTAGATTTTTTTAAATCATTTTTCAATGCTCTAGTACAACTAGTTTTCGTGGAATCATTGTTAATCAAATCACCTATCTCTATATTCGGTTGAGCTTGAATTAATGGTTGAATACGATTTAGCTCAGAATTATAAAATTTATAATGTAATACGCCAATAGAACGATCTCGTTGGCGTGGATTTCGTTTTTATATTTATAGGTCAAACGATCAGCAGGGATTAAGCCTGATTGCAATAATCGATTGATGAATGTACCAGTGCACGTGTAAGGATTACAACAATAACTATGGAAATTTATAAATCAATGTATTTTAAAGAAAAAATTAATATCCAAAATATCCATGATTCATCAGAAATCATGGACAAAATTTTAGAATAAACGTAGTAAAAGGTATTCAACTTCTTCACCTAGTGACATCTTAATTTTCGTATTTATCAATTCACTAATTAAAAATTTAAATCATCATATATGATAATTTAAATTTTTAAAGAAAAAACATATTTTAGTGTTTTGAATCATCATAAATAATGATTTATATAGTATTATGACATCAAATATCGCTTTAAATTAACGAGGTTGAAATGTGAATGATGAAGAATGGAAAAAATATGTGAAAGGCATACTCAAAGCAGAAATTGCTCGGAAAAATTTAAACCTTATTGACGTAGCAAAAATGCTAGAAGAAATAGGTGTATCCGAAACGCCTCAAAACATTAGTAACAAGATCAATCGAGGAACTTTTGGAGCAATCTTTATGTTTCAAATACTCAAAGCAATTGATTGTAAAGAAATACGACTTTAACCTTGACTTAATAGTAAAATAGGATTTATTCATGTCTGATAATTCACTCAAAAAAGGCAGATATACTCGTTTTAGTAATAAAATTGGACTTTATTCAACAAGCCAAGACCAAATTGGTTTTTTAAATAATAATAATGATGTAGTTTTAAGTTTCCCCTTTAAAGACACTGTGCTTGAAGCGGGTATGAGCAAAGAAGATACAGGTCGTGAAGAACGCTTTTTACATCAAGAAATTGATGGTACGGATATTGATACTTTATTTGAACCAAAAGTATTAACAAATTTAGAATATGTTTCAAAAGGACATACAGCAACTAAGTCATTAAATGAACAGATAGATTTTTTTGATGAACAAGGTAATTTACAAGAAAATTTACTAATTAAAGGTAATAACTTACTTGCTTTACATTCTTTAAGTGAACGATTAGCAGGAAGTATTAAACTAATTTACATTGACCCACCCTATAATACAGAAAGTGATAGTTTTAAGTATAACGATAGCTTTAATCACTCCTCATGGTTGGTATTCATGAGAAACCGCTTAGAAGTAGCAAAAAAATTACTCAAAGATGATGGATTTATTTGTTGTCAAATTAATGATGATGAACAAGCCTACTTGAAAGTACTGATGGATGAAATTTTTGGTCGAGAAAACTATTTAACCACTTTATACATTCGTGTGCGTTATTCAGATAAAACACTAAAATCAGACATGGATTTTCATAAAGAAATTGAACAGATTCATATTTATAGAAAATCACCTCTAGCAAAACCAATTTTAGATGGAAAAGAACGTGGATTGGATAAATATTGCTACTACTTCAAAGAACTAAGTAAAGGAAAAGTTATTGAGCTTGGTGGGAAGAAAGTTGAGGTCTTTAATAAAGATCAATATGTAATTGAACAACGTGAAGCATCAGAATTTGGTCTTAAGGAAATTTGGGCATCAGGTACAATTCTAGATGGAAATTCATCAGGTCGTTTTTTCAGAGATTATCTCACAGGTCGCAGTCAAATTGATGGGCTTGGGGCAATGTATAAAGTTTATGGTATTGGTGATGATCGTTTTGATTACCGATACTTTACGGGTGCTAAAAGAGAGAATGCAACTAAAGGAAAATATTATCAAGGTGTTCCTTTAGATCAATTAAATAATCCTCAATCAACCAAAACTACGCCTATGCCAAGTTTTTATGATTTAGCGGGAAGTTTTGGTAATTGTCGCTTAGAGGGAGATGCAGACTTTAGAAGTGGGAAAAAACCCGAAGCATTATTAACCATTATTCTTAAGCATTTCTCCGAAGAAAACGACATCGTTCTTGACTACCACTTGGGTTCGGGCACAACGTGTGCTGTAGCTCATAAAATGGGACGAAGATGGATTGGTATCGAACAGATGAATTACATCGAAGATATTTCCAAAGTTCGTTTAGAGAAAGTTGTTGAAGGCGATCAAGGTGGCATTTCTAAGGAGGTGAATTGGCAAGGTGGTGGTTCATTTGTTTATTTCGAGCTGAAAAAATATAACCAATATTTTGTACACAAAATTATGGTAGCTAATAGTAAAGGTGAGCTAGATGAAGTTTACAGAGAAATGGCTAAAAATGCTTTCTTAAAGTTTTGGTTTGATAAAGATGAATTTGAGAGAGATGAAAATTTCCGTGCGCTTGATTTAGATCAACGCAAAGAATTGCTAATTAGTATTTTAGACGAAAACCAACTTTATCTTAACTACGCTGATATGCGTGATAGTCGTTACCAAGTTACAGAACAAGAGATGGCATTAACTGACCTATTCTATGGAGCGAATAATGGCTAAGAGAATAAAAACCAAAGTTAAAGATACGTTGGAACAATTCTTATTCAATCAAATTGAATCGAATCCTGAATATCAAGAATGGGTCAGAGATTATCAATTGCCATCTTATATTACCGACAATCTTTCAAAGACGTTGCGGGGCTATCAGGAAGTTGCCATAAAGCACTTTATTTGGCTGTTTGAGCAAGACCCAAGCAAAGCTAAACACCTGCTGTTTAATATGGCAACAGGTACAGGTAAAACGCTAACAATGGCTGCTGCAATCTTGTACCTGTACCAAAAAGGCTACCGTAATTTTATGTTTTTGGTGCATCAATTACAGATTAAAGATCAGGCAATAAAAAACTTTACTGATTATAAGTTCGCCAAGTACCTATTTAACCCTAAAGGAGTTAAATTGAATGGTAAGACAATCAGTATTCGTGCAATTGATCATTTTCAGGATGCTCAAAAAGATGCAATTAACTTCGTGTTTTTCAGCACTGCGCTTTTATACAACCGTCTGACAGAAGATAAGGAAAACAGCCTAACTTCTCAGGATTTTGCGGATAACGCAGTAGTTGTCATTGCTGATGAAGCTCATCGTCTCAATGTAGATACCCGTAAAAAACTCAAGAAAACAGATGAAGAGGATATACGAAATTGGGAAACTGCCGTTCAATCTGCAATCTATGCTCGACCTAATAACCTGTTATTAGAATTTACTGCTACCGTAGATTTAGAAAACCCGCTTATCCATAAAAAATACCGTGACAAGTTAATTCATCGTTATGACTTTCTACAGTTCAATAAGGATGGATACAGCAAGGCAGTAAGTTTCCTTTATAACGAAGAAACACAGCTTGAAGATCAAAAGCGGCTATTGGTTATTAATGCGGTGGTTTTGAGCGAATACCGCAGATTGCTTGCTGAACGAGAAATGAATGTTCACATCAATCCGATTATCTTAGTTAAATCAACAAAGATTGCTAAAAGTGAGGAAGATCGGGAGTTTTTCCATAAAGTCGTTAGCTCCTTAAAAGTAAAAGATTTAGACTATTTAAAGAATCTAGGTGTAGGTACTCAACAATCTTTAATAGAGGAAGATCGAAACCGCTTTATCTCGCAGATGTTTAGTTGGATTGGTTCGCGTAAATCAGGTTTGGTATCAGCTCAAGACCCTGACGGTTTAAATGCGTTCATTGCAGAAATCAAAATGCATTTCCGTGAAGATAACAGTATGACGTATAACAGTCAGAAAAAAGAAAAAGCTGACTTACTTCCACTATTGGATAGCCCTAGAAATGTTATTCGAGCAATTTTTTCTGTCAATGCGCTCAATGAGGGATGGGATGTCCTCAGCCTTTATGACATCATTCATTTTGATATTTCTGAAACCAAAAAAGTATCTTTACAGGACATTCAGCTTATAGGTCGTGGCGCAAGATTGTGCCCATATAAACTACCAAAAGCCTATAAGATTTCTCGAAGTGGTGGATTGTTTGATGAAGAACACGGCTATGAGTTTGACCCGTTCAAGCGCAAATTTGACAATGCCCCGCATGAGCATGGACGCATTTTAGAAACTTTCTTCTATCACTTTGTAAAAACAGGCACGTTCCTAGAAAATCTGCAACATGCCCTACTTGATGAAGGCATTGTCAATCAGAGCATGGAGAAACGGACAATTAGGCTCAAGTCTGAATTTCTCCAAAGCGAAACCTATAAAAAAGGTTTTGTCTTGGTTAATCAGCAATTGTACCGCACCAAAACAACGGATACGGAAATTGATGCCACATTTAAACGTGAAATCAAAGCGAGTACGTACAGGCTTCATACAAGAAGTTTAACGGATGCTGAACAAAACAATATTCAGGCGGGTATTCGATATAAAACGATTCATCTCACTGAAAAGTATTTTTCATCATTGATCATTCGCAAAGCGTTAATGTCGGCAGAAAACAACTTTTTCCGCTTCAATAACCTGAAAAATCATATTGTTGGAATAAAGAGCATTGATGAATTGATCGAAAACTATCTCCCTTTATATGAAATTAAATATTCATATTCAGAGGGGAAAGACATTCATCAGCTTGAAGCCCATGAAAAACTGCAATTGTTGGTGGGTATAATTTTACCCGAAGTGCGTAAAGCCATAGATCGGCACATGCCTAAGATCACGGGAAGTCATCTCTTTAAGCCAAAATCGCTGTCCTCTATTTTCCAACAGGAAAAGAATATTTACTTGGTTGCATTCCCTACTCAGGATGCCAACGGTGAAACAGGGGTCATTGCGCCTGATGAACGTGCAAAAGCGCAATCAAGCCATGACAACCCTGACCTGCAATTTGATATTCATACTGCGGATTGGTATGCGTACAGTGAAAACTATGGCACAAGTGAAGAGAAACGCTTTGTGAAGTTTATTGCGACTCAAATTGATGAACTCAAAACCCGCTATAACGATGCAGAGATTTACCTGATTCGTAATGAACTCGACTATTGGTTATTCAGCCCTAAAGATGGTCGTAGATTCAGCCCTGACTACATGCTCGTTATTAACGATGCAGAGAATGGTGAAATGTACTATCAATGCTTAATTGAGCCAAAAGGCGGTCATTTACTAGAAAAAGATGCTTGGAAAGAAGAAGTCTTGATTAGTTTGGCTGATGAATGCGAAATTACTTTTGATGCAGATCACGATGACTCTCAAAACTATGTTGATTTCTTAAATGAAGTCAAACAACATGGCTACAAAGAAGTCAAATGCTTAGGGTTCAAATTCTACAACACAGAACCCCGAAGTGAAGCTGAATTTGCTCTTGATTTTCGACAAAGAATGCCGAGTTAATCTCGGCTTTTAATTATTAAGTATTTAAAAACCCACCAATAATATTAATAGCTAGTAGACACTTTTACTGTTCTTCCATTCTAATTAGCTTATTATTTAGCTCAAGGGTAATACCCCCCTAACGGCATTTAAAAACTGACCCCCTTGGTTAATATAGTGGTCGATTTGTTGTTCGTGTTCCATCATTGTTCATCAAAAACTAGCCTTGGAAGCAGCAGGGCGTGGTGTAAGTATGAATCATCAGGTGTCGGCAAAATTAGCTTATGTGACTATTTCTGGTGGTCTAACAAGTAAGAATTCGCCTAGCCTGATCTCTTTGAAAAGTTAAAACTTTAATCTTCTTGAATAGCCACCAAAATTCTAGGCACAAATAACCATCTTTTGATGGACCTTTTCATAATCTAATGGAGAACGCTGACCATTGGAACCATTAACGTCGAACATAAACGACGAACAGGCCATATGTGCTGATTGTCCTGAATAAAGGCGTACCTCATTTGGACTGGCTTGCCTTTTGCAAAGCAACCTTGACCAATTCAATCAGAACTTTTTTTACTCATCGGCTCATTTAGTTTAGCAATACTCACCCCATATTTATGAGCATTGTATTGCCAAACTACGAACTGCTCTAAAAGCATTGAATTCTCTTTTTCTAGTCTCTCTAACTTACTTTCCAATGCATCAATTTTGACTTGAGCTATTTTCAAACTTGCAGGAAGTTTTTGCTGTTTGGTTTTTAAGATTTTTAATGCTGCTGGAGATTTTTTTCCTAGATCATAAGCATTCTTAATTCTTTCAAATTTTTGTAGGGTTTGGCGAGTTGGTGCAGGTACAATCTCTAGTTGTACTTCAATTGCTTTGCATAATTTCTCCCACGTTAACTTTTCATTTGGCGACCAATAATCAAGAATTTCAACAATATCTTGTACATTCTGATCTGTTAGATGCTGTGCCATATTAGCTCCATAAATCCAATGATAAAGAATCATGTAAAACTGACTGCTCTTCAAGCTTTTTCCGTTGAGTATTCTCAATAACAGGGATACGTTTACGACCTGCTTTTTGATACGCTAAATCAAGATGTGTAACATGTTCCGAAGGCGGCAAACTTAAAGGCGTTCCATCAAGAATGTTTGGATCATCGAGTAGGGCAATCATCTGTTCACAACGTTTAATTGTTAGTTCTCTCATCTCTAGCCAGACCTTTGCACCAGTGATATTTTTACTAACAGCTTCCTCATCCTTTGCCCATAAGATTTTTTCTTTTCTAAGTCGATCTTGAAGCCGTTTTTTCTTTTCTTCATCACCCTTAATACAGACATGCTCTGTACAATTAAGACAATTTCTATACTTTAGACAGGGTTCATCAATATAAGAATGTGTACAAAGTCCAAATTCAGTGGTATGCATGGATAATGTTGTTTTAGTATTTAACTCCTGCAGAGTTCGAGGTGTAGCTATTTGGAATGTAAATGTACTATCAGTATTTACTGTACCAACCTCATTCTTCTGCATCTCAATTAAGCTAAAATTACGATCTTCAACCGAAGTATGGTCATATACTCGATTTTGCTTCATATCAGCCCGCCCTGACCATTTAGCGAGTAACATGCTATCCATCCCATTAGTATTTGCTATCGTGTTGAGAAGATGCCGAAATTGATGGGTGGTCATACTATAATCACCATATCCCCACCGTTGAAATATTGAGTTACTTTCAACCAATTCATTCTTTCCTTTTTTCTTTTTCCTAGTAGGTGCTAAATCCTCATTTAAAGTATCAATATGTGGCATCCACAACTCTGTCAATACTGGAGAAGTATTCTTGCGAAATTGGAAGGTAAAACAAGAAAATAAGGCTTCTGACCATTTAATTCGAACACCATTACCCGTACTAAAAGGTACATAAGGGAAGCCTTCAGGTAAGCGACTTCTTATCAATTCATTCAAATCATTCAAACTATATATATTATTCTTTCTTTCTAAACCTCTTACTGCCAAGAATTGATTGCCTGAAGTTCTAGCTGTTGTTGTATCCGAATAATTTGACTCATCAAAACCTAGCGCTTGCAATACTTGTTTTTTTGTTAACAGTTGCTCATCAGAGACTTCTGGACATAATTCATGTCGAGGAAACTTATCACTATTTTCTAACAGAGATGCAAATAGTCTTGCTTTTTCAGAAATTTTTTTTAATCGTTTAATTGCTAATTGAACAGTTGGGATCATGGCACTTGGAATGTATTTAATGTCATGCCCATAATTTTTCTGAGCATACCACCTAATACCTAATACTTTCTCTATATTGGAATCATCTGCTATAAGCCCTAAACTGCTCTTAGAAAGCGTTTGGACTTCTTCCTCATGGATACAATTATGCTTTAAGAAAAATAGCTCTGATGCTCGTTCAGGCGCAGCTAGAAGCAAACTCACAGCACTGGTGACAAAAATATCTCTATCTGACAGTTCTGAATCTTTCCGCGAGAAAATATCAGCTAATGCAAAAATCGCATCCTCATCAGGAAGTTTAGAAGCTCGATGTTCCTCTGACTCTGCATCTAACACAATTGATTTTTCAGAAGGCTTTTTAATTGGACTTTTCCAATCTGGTAAAGCTAATATTTTTAATTGGCGAAGAAAGTCTAAAAGAATCTTTAGGTGTCTACCCACATGATAAGCAGAACTTGCTTTATAGTTTTCCTTTGCATTTTCAGCAGCTAAGTCAAAATCTGCAATAACCAATTTAGTTAAATCAACTTCACCATATCGGTCTAAACATATTTGTTCTATTGCCCGAATTGAAAGAATTGTATCTTGGGTTTTTAACTTACTCTTAATTCTCTGATACTTAACATACGCTTTGGCAAATTCTAGAATTGAATGATGCAAAAGATTTTCAGGTGATCTATCTTTGGATGAAATACCTGTTTTGACAAAGTTTACTTCACCTTTCCAATAATTCTCATGAAATCTAATATCTTCATTCAATTCTGATAACTGTTTAACAAAATCAATAAACCGCTTAATTTCAGAGTAAGGAGATTGGATTTTTTCAGATGGAAAATATATTAAATTATCCATGGTTGAACTCCTTACAAGCATCAATAACTTGCTGAACGGCAATAATTGTACGGTCATTAACGGCAGCGACTTCAAGACTACAACCCATCTTAATTAGATCATCTCGCTCTTTAATTAATTGCTCTAGAACCAAATGATGAGGTGCTTTTGCCCAAGGCATAAACTTGCTACACAGATAACATGCGATTGGTGCATAATCATTGCAGTATTGATTTGTACCACATGAACCAACGTCACAATCTTGTTCTACAGAAGAAATTCTATTCGCATCTTTAATTTGTGATTGGGCTTCAATCTCATCTCTTACAACTTTCCCCTGAAAAGCATCTGCATATTTGCGTAAACTATCGTCCATTATAGATGATATTTGCTGTGCAATTTCGGGCACACTCTGCACATAACAGTGAGCATTTTGCGTATCATGATGATCTAACAACTTTGCAATGACATTCACACCCGCTTTCTGCCTAGCTGCATTTGTTCCAAGCGTATAGCGAAATCTATAAGCATTAACAAATATTGGATCACCTGTTTCCCTTGAACGAACACCAAGCTTTCTTACCGCATCTTTTAACTTTTGAGTTAATTGAACCGTAGGCAAATGAATAATTTCATTCGGTAAAATTTGTGAAATTTCCTTTTTATTGCTCCAATCCAAGTTTGTTAGCTTTTCAAGATCATAAAATAATGGTAATTCATCTACTTCATGTTTCAATAATTCTCGTTTAATTGCATTACTCAATGTTTGTTCCAGAATCCGAATATGTTCGAATAAAATTTGAGCGATACTTTCACGAATTCCCACTTCACTAAAAGCAAATCGGAATCCACTAGCACCTCTAACTTTAGCTCTAGGAATGTTAAGTATATGAACCTCATTCTTATCATTAAAATTATATTTATCCGACACGTATAGGTCTTTCACCTTTAATGCTGAAATTTGGATAGGTCGTCTACCAGTCGCACAAAAAACACGAATTAGAGCAGCCTCATAATAGGAAATCTTATTTTCTGCTAAATATTCATTGGTTCTAGTGATAATTGTTTGAAATTCAAATGGGCTAAATGGACCTTCATCTGGATCAAGGGAAAGGACTGCTGCTCCTTTTTCATTGCCACTCAATCTCCATGAATCCATTAGATCGTAAACTTCATCATCTACTGAGGAATAACCCAAATCATATAGTTTCTTCAAAAATACTCGTAGCATAGCTACTTTGTATTCATTTTTTTTTGCCGAATAGAAATTTTTATAATTTAAAAGACCTTTAATTGAAAAATGATTCTCTTCTGTAATATCAAAATATTTACCAATATATTCGCACATGTTTGCTGTATGTGAACTTGAACTATACTTAGCAAAATGAACTAAAGTCATGATCACATCTGATTGGACAGAAAACTCATAATTTCGTATCCGAGAGATATCTATAGTTTTATTGATATCTAATACCCATTTCTGATCATCGATACTAAACTCATAACCTTTGAATGATGTAAACTTATTTTGCGACTTATCTAAACTATCGATTCGAATTGATTTATTCATTTTCATCCTCAAATTTTTCTTGGATACCTAAGCCAATCTCTACAGCACGTTTATTCTCTGCACGTCTTGAATATCTTCTTGCACTTTGTGAGTTAGGTATCCACCCCATCAGATACGCACGATCTCTCTCAGCCTGATCTTCCGTTATTTTTCCAGATTTAATTAAAGTCTGAACTTTATCTGTATATTTATCATTCCATGTATGCCTAAATGCATGTGCATGCACATTGAATAAAACGACTTCAGAAATTTCTGAAAAAATTTTGTCCAGTGCATTAATTGAAAGCGGCTGTCCCTTATTTGATAAGATCAAAAAGTCTGTTAACTCTGCATTAGGCACTGTCGATCTATGATTTAGAATATAAGTATCCAATTTTTTCTTTAGATTCTGGTTGAGTGCAATTGATCGACTTCTGGTTTTAACCAACGGTTGATATAGCCTAGAATCACTTCCATCATGAGGATTACGCTTAATAGTAAGATACGACGTACCACCTTGAGAGGGTGTTATATCTGTAATTTTTAAATTTAATAATTCACCTTTACGACACCCAAGATATAAAAACAAATAGGTAATCAGCTCATTTCTATAAGTAATGTAATCTGAAGTCCAAATACGGTTCTGATTATCAGGATCAACTGCCTTTAAAATTTTATTTAGTTGATCAGTATCAAAAGATTTGTATTCAGCCTGAATATCCATGGACTTACGAGGTCTACGAGATTTTAAAAACTGCTTTGTACTTGTTATTGCAGATGAATGAAGATGCGTCTCAAACCACCCAATATATTCGGCAAAATTAGTTAACCGCCGATATATCAATTGTTTGGATACATAGTCCTGAGTAACAACCAATTTTGCTCTAGCTCGCTCTTTGTTATTACTTTTTGGAAAACTTATGATCTTTTTTTTTGAAGCTGTCCCGCTTAATCGGCTACGATTGAAACTGGTTAAATTTACTAAAGCTTCGATTTCATTTAATTTTAAAAAATCTTTATTTTTAATCCTTTGTTCCAAATCAATTCCTAACTTATCCAATAACTGAAACAGCAACTTAATATCTTCTAGAATAGCTGTAATAGTATTGATTGATTGACCACGATTTCTTAAATGAATGATCGTATATAAATTTGGATAAGTCATAGGAACACCATCACTATTCAAAAGAACAGCGAATCTCTCACCACCACTCATTACAAATCTTTTAACAAACATCATGGCTTTATTTAACAAAATATCTAAGTATTAAATATCATAAATCATAAGTAAAAAAATTTACAGAACCATTCCTAGTATCTGTAAATTTCTTTTGTAACTAACTACTAATAAAGAATAATTTTATAAACTTTACAAAACATGGTCTCTAGTAGGTGTCAGAACGGTAAATCGTCGTCTAAATCAGCTGGTGCAGAAGCTGGTTGTTGCGGAGCTTTAGGCGCAAAACCACCCGCTTGAGGATTGCTTCCACCATTACCGAAACCACCTTGGTTACCATAACCACCGCTGTTTTGGCCGTAGCCGCCACCTTGGTTGTTATTGTTTTGATAACCATTACCACCTTGTTGAGGTGCGTTAAAACGTGGTTGATTAAAATCATTACCACCAGCGAAACCTTGTTCACCTTGTTGACGAGCATCTAACATTTGCATCTGGTCGCCACGGATTTCTGTAGTGTAACGCTCTTGGCCATTTTGGTCTGTCCACTGACGTGTACGTAGTGAACCTTCAATATAAACCTTAGAACCTTTACGCAAGAACTGCTGAGCAATTTCCCCTAAACGGTTATGCAAAACAATACGGTGCCATTCTGTTTGTTCTTTACGTTCACCGGTATTTTTATCAGTCCAAGCTTCACTTGTCGCGATTGAAAATTGGGTCAACGAGCCCCCATTTGGAAAAGTTTTTGTTTCAGGATCACGACCCAAAGTACCAACCAAAATAACCTTATTTACACCACGCATTAGCTGTCTTCATCCTATACATTTCTATGTTTTACTTTATAAGAGTTATGCTTAAATGGCTACCTCTTTACCGAACAACTGCGTTAAATCACGTCGCGCAGTATCATCTAGAGACTGTTTATCGACTTTAATATAAGCAACTTGCTGGTCAGGCATCACCACAACTTCTTCGATACCACGAATTGCCAATAGCTGTGTGGTCCACTCATTCACCTGTTGCACTTGCGGCAATGGCAACACAATCGATGACAAATACCGCGGCTGAGCTAAACCAAAACTAATTAGCAACCATATTATAGCAATCCCTGCTAAGACACTCCATCCAATCGCAGTATTATGTAACATCAATAATTGACCACCTAGCGTGCCACCGAAAAAAGCGCCTAAAAACTGACTACTAGCATTGACGCCCATAGCAGTTGCTTTTGACTGAATTGGAGCAGACTTCGACAACCAAGAAGGCAATAAAGCCTCCATCACATTAAATGCAATAAAGAAAATACCTAGACCTGCAAGTAATACATATTTGGATTGATAACCAAATATGAGCAGCAGCAAACCTGCGATAATGCCTGTAATTGCTGTTAAGAAAATCCCGCGCATTTTGCGATATTTTTCAGCAATGATAATACTTGGAAATGCAAAAAACAGGCTAATGACTAATAGCGGTAAATACACCAAACCATGACTTGCTAAAGGAATATGTGCAAACTCGATGAGCTGTGAAGGCACATAAATAAACATGGCGGTCAGTAATAAATGCAGTGCAAAAACCGAAACATGCAAACGGTTTAAATCACCCATTTGAATGACTTGCTTAAGCTGTGCCATGTAGCCTTGCTGATAATTGCGATGATGACGAGTGACTTTAGGTACAAGCAATAACATCGCAATCGCAATTAAGCCCATAATGGTCGTGACAAAGAATAAGCCAGAAATGCCGACAAGGCTTGTGAGCCAAGGCCCAAGGCTAAACGCCACTACAAAAGACAGACCAATACTCATGCCCATTGCAGCCATGGCTTTAGTACGCTGCTCTTCACGCGTCACATCGGCTAAAAGCGCCATCACGACCGCTGAAACTGCACCAGCACCAGCGATAGCACGGCCAATAATTACGCCATAAATCGTGTCAGATAAACCCGCAATTGCACCACCAATCGCAAACAGTAGTAGACCAAAGACCACAAGTGGTTTACGGCTAAAACGGTCAGCCAGTAAGCTAAATGGAATTTGCAAAATCGCCTGACTTAAGCCGTAGACACCTACAGCCAAACCAATGAGTGCTGGAGTCGCATATTGATATGACTGCCCAACTACAGAAAAGACAGGAATAATCATGAACAAGCCCAACATGCGTAGTGCAAAAATACTACTTAAGGCAAAAGTTGAGCGACGTTCCAAAGCATTCATCATATCAATACACGTTATCAAACTAGGTAAATTATAAGCCGATTCGTTTCTAAAAATACGGAACACCTTATTTAAAATAACGATTTGGGCTTAAAAAAATAAAGAGGCATTTAGCCTCTTTATTCTATCGAACTTTACTGAAAATTAGCTTAAGGCGATTGTTGCTCACGCTTTGAATATTGAATTGAAGCAATAACCGCCCAAACAATAAACGCTACACCAATTAAACCAGTAACAACTTCTGGTACATGTACGCCTGTACCACTTGCAATCATAATGAATGCCAAGGCACCAATCGCATAATGCGCACCATGTTCTAAGAACACATAGGCATCTAGTGTGCCTTTTTCAACAAGGTAAACTGTCATTGAACGGACAAAAATAGCGCCGATCGCAAGGCCCAGCATAATCACGACAACATCGCTAGTAATTGCAAAAGCACCAATCACGCCATCAAAACTGAATGATGCATCTAATACTTCAAGATATAAGAAACCACCTATACCCGCTTTAACTACGCCAGAAGCCGCGCCCGATCCATCTTTCATAATAGCATTGCCATCTTCGTCAATTTCAGGCTCACCACCTAACATATGACTTAATACTTCAACGCCAATATAAACCACAATGCCCCAAATACCAGCCATAGTCACCACAAGGCGCTGCGACTCATCAACATTTGCTGCCATAATTAACATCGCAATTAGAGCAATAAAGACAGACATTGCCGGTACGCTTGCCAAACTTGCAAGTTTAGATTCAAGCCATCTAAACCAATGCGTTTCTTTTTCGTCATCAAAGAAGAAGTTTAAGAAAACCAATAATAGGAATGTTCCACCAAAAGCCGAAATTTCAGCGTGATGTGCCATTAAACGTTCAGAGTAGGTTTTCGGATCATTAAGTGCCATTTTGGCTACTTCAATAACACCCATATCAGCAGTCACTGCAACAATCACGACTGGGAAAATCAGACGCATACCAAAAACGGCGATTAAAATACCTACCGTTAAAAAGATCATTTTCCAGAACGGGTCCCAATTACGTAGAACCGATGCATTCACGACCGCATTGTCAAAAGATAAAGAAACTTCCATCACAGCTAAAATCGCGGTAATGGTTAAAGCTTTAAGCATGGTTGACACGCCCGCTTCAGGTCCATGGGTAAAACCCCAGTAAGCGGATAGTGCTAAACACACCACCGTAAAAAATATCGAAAATCGGAAATGCTTCATGGATCAGACCTATACCAAGAATAAATTTAATCTTTCTTAAAAACCGTCGCTATTATATCGATAATTAA
This sequence comes from Acinetobacter sp. TG2027, assembly GCF_000302435.1. Lineage (NCBI taxonomy): Bacteria > Pseudomonadati > Pseudomonadota > Gammaproteobacteria > Moraxellales > Moraxellaceae > Acinetobacter > Acinetobacter sp. TG2027. Next base: position 42,051 of record NZ_AMJN01000035.1, read on the forward strand.
CCACAAAACGATGTTGTTTTGTGCCGTTATTCCCGTTACTTTATCTCTCTGTTTAATAAAGAAATTTATAATATTTAATTAACTCATTAATCGCATTAAATATTTTCTTTCGATATATCTATCATTATTATTTTTGTATTTTAAAATTGATTTAAAATCTGGTTCAGCTGTCTTAATTTAAATGGAATGTTTTTATGCTTTTTTCTCAAGAACTTTGGCAACGCAATTTAAATTTATATCAAAAAATTCTCGACCTGCCTTTTAATCAGGAACTTGCTAACGGTACTTTAGATAAAGAAGCTTTTTGTCATTATGTTATTCAAGATGCTCAATATTTAGTGGCCTATGGTCGTGTGCTTGCTGTTGCAGCAGCAAAGGCCTTTGAGGCTGACGATATTATGCAATTTTCAGATGCAGCTAAAATTGCGATTGTGGTTGAACGCAGCTTGCATGATGACTTCATGAAAAACTTTGGAGTAACCAAAGAAGAATTTAAAAATACACCATTAACTTTGGCAGGCCACCACTACACTTCATTTTTAACAGCAACTGCTTGGTCTGAGAGCTACCCTGTTGTACTTGCTGCACTTTTACCTTGCTTCTGGATTTATGCCGAAGTTGGTAAAGATATTGTAAATAAATCAATTCCGGATAACCCTTACCAAGCATGGATTGATACCTATGCAGGTGAAGAGTTCCATACCGCCGTTCGTAATGTGATTGCGACAGTGGATAAAGTTGCCGCACGTTGTGATGCAGATACTTTAGAAAAAATGCATGCTGCGTACACGATGGGTGCAAAACTTGAATGGTTATTTTGGGACAGTGCCTACCACCAAAGACAATGGTTAGGTTTAGATCACATTTAAAACTTCAAAAGAATCGGTCAGTGCACTTAATAGCCTGATCGATTTTCAATAAAATGCGAGACAGATATGTATATCGGCGAATTAGCGGCTTTGACTGGAGCCACTCCTAAGGCCATTCGGCATTATGAGAAATTAGGCTTACTACCAGTCGCAAAAAGAAAAGGCAATTATCGTATTTATGAAGAGATTGATGTTCAATCGGTTAAGATGATTCGCCTTGCACAAGCTGTTGGATTCAGCCTTTCCGAGCTTTATGACCTGTCGGCTTTAAAATATAAAAATAATCGTTTTCCTGTAGAAATTGCACAGCAGCTTATTCAGAAAAAGAACCAACAAATTATTGAGCAGAAAGAAGCTTTAAGCCGTTTGCAAGAAGATTTAAAAGAACTGGAAGATGAGATTATTCAGACTTATATTATCAATGAGATTTTTGCTTAAAACAGTTTATTAAAATCCAAAAATAGCTTTCAAAATGAGTGCTTGACTCTGCCCTTAGGGACAAGGTTTATGGTAATAGCTTCTTTTATTACGGATAAATAAAATGAGCACTCACCTTTCTACATTTAAAAATTCAACAGCATTAATTACAGGCGCATCTTCAGGAATAGGCAAAGCCTATGCTCAAGAACTTGCGTCTTTAGGAATTCATCTCATTTTAACGGCACGCTCCGAACAGAAGCTGAATGATTTAGCCGATGAACTTAAAAAAAAATATAACGTGAATGTTGAGGTGATCGTCTTAGATTTAGCTCAACCCCATTCAGCTCAAAACTTATTTGATGAAGTGCAAGCTAGAAAATTATCGGTAGAGATTTTAATTAATAACGCAGGATTTGGTAAATGGACTAAATTTCTAGATCAATCTGTATCTATTTATCAAGAAATGATTACGCTAAATATCAGCAGTGTAACGTCTTTATGTTATTTATTTTTGCCCCACATGCTTGCGAACAAAAAAGGCATCATGATTAATATATCATCTACAGGTGCGTTTCAACCTCTGCCTTATATTGCTGTGTATGGGGCAACTAAATCTTATGTATTGCAATTTACTGAGGCTCTTGCAGGAGAATACGGCTCTTCAGGAGTTAAATTTCTGACGGTTTGTCCAGGCAATACCGAAACCAATTTTACTCAGGTCGCAAATGCCGATACGAGTGGTATGAAAAGCTCTACAGTTGAGGACGTTGTGTCTGCAACGGTTAAAGCATTAGATAAGAATAAAGCAACAGTTGTGGTGGGATGTAGCAACTATTTGACGTCTCAATTGCCCCGAATTCTTTCTCGCCAAAAGATGATTAATTTAGTTGAAGGTATGCTCAAAACCCGTGTTGTTGAGCATTCATAAAAATAGTTCAATTTAAAAGATTAAGGGATTTCTCTTAATCTTTTAATGTTGAAATAGCTGCCAGCCATAAATTAAACCTGCCGCAGCTACGACCCAACATAGAGTTGCTAATCCTAGACAAGACCACATCGACATTCGTGTTGCCAGCACATAAACAACAACTAAATAAATGGCATAAGGAATAAGTGACCATAGACCAAACAGAGCCGTTTTTTGTAATGCTTCGACTCCTTTTTGCTGAAAAACAATCACATGAGCAATTAAAGCAAAGGTAGGAAAAAGTGGGACTAAACCTGCAATGTAAAAGGCCTTACTTTTCGATAAAATCGAAATAATGAGGACAACCCCAGCCCCTAACATACACTTTAAAAATAACGCCCACATGCGCTGATCCTATCTGGTCATTTCCATTTCAAAACGCTGTATTTTGCGCTTTTTAAAGAAAATTAACAGCGACCAAAGCAATTAAAGCAGGAACTGCTTGAATATAAATAATCTTTTTGCTGGCAGTCAGACCGCCATAAATACCTGCAATCAGTACACAACCTAAAAAGAAATTAGCAATTGATGTTGCAAATGGTGCATCAACTAATAAGGACCAGAATAAACCTGCCGCTAAAAAGCCATTATAAAGACCTTGGTTCTGTGCCATGACTTTGGTGAGTTTTGCTTTTTCGGCATTATTTCCAAAGGCTTTCATGCCATAGGGTTTGTCCCACAAAAACATTTCTAACACTAAAATATAGACATGTAATATTGCGATAAGTGCAATTAAAATTTGTCCAATCATACGATTTTCCTTTTTATTTTAAAGATATGAAAAAAGATCAGTCTCTCGACTGATCTTTTAGTGTTTTACGGTTTTAACAACACTTTGCCTTGGCGAGCACCTTGTGTTGCTCTTTGAGCAGCTGTTTTAATCTCATCAAAACTAAACACACCTTCTACAGGAAGGATTAATTTTTTCTGAGTTGCTAACGTTAATAACTCAACAATCAGTTCTTTTTTACGTTCTGCCGGCATTTCTTTGTTGACCACACTTGCCCAAAAACCTTTTACTGTCGCTTGTTTGAAAATTAAATCGCCCGATGAAATCTGCATGGTTTCGCCAGTCATACTACCGAACGAAACGAGCAAGCTATTTTCACTGAGTAAATTCAGCATTTCACCACTTGCGGTTCCTCCAATCGAGTCCACACCAGCAATAAGAGGTTGGTCGCCATGAATCTGTTTAACTTGCTCTTTCCAGTTAGGCTGATCAGTCGCAACAACATGCTGAATACCTAATGCTTGCATCTCTGCAATCGCATCAGTACGACGGACCAGATTAATGACAGGTAAGCCACGTGCCTGAGCAATCATTGCAACCGTTTTACCGACTGCACCATTTGCCGTGTTTTGAATGAGCCATTGACCCGGTTGAACATTTACAAAGTCGAGTAGCATGAGAGCACTAATTGGCATACCAATCAGCTGCGCTGCTGTCTCATCATCAATTTCATCATTGAGCGGAATAAGCCCTTGTGCTGGTGCAATAAAGTATTCAGCCCAACTGCCATGCACAGCTGCAACTGCAATACGTTGCCCGACTTGTACATGAGTAACGCCTTCGCCCAACGAATCAACAATACCAACTGCTTCACTACCACCAATTGCAGGTAAGGTCGGCTTGTAACCATAGCTTCCACGTACTGTCCATACATCGTGGTTATGGATCGGAGACATGATGGTTTTAATACGTACTTCGCCTGCTTTCGGTTCCGGCTTTGGCATATCCGCCTGCTCTAAAACGTCTACAGGTTCGCCAAAATTACGATGGATAATACTTCGCATGCTTTATTCCTCTATCGGTTTTAAGAGTTGTTGGGTGGTTTCTAAAGCTAGATGTAGATGTGCTTTGTCTTGCGACAATTTTGTGAGTAAAGCAGCACCTAACCATAACTGATACATGACTTGCGCAGTTTTTAAAGGTTCAACGTGTTTTGGAATTGATCCTTCTTGTTGCCCTTCTTTGAGTAGTAGAGCCAAACGCTGCGTTAGTTTGTGCACACCGTCATTGAGAATTTGACGCATATCTTCCGACAAGTCAGAAACCTCGGCTGCCAGTTTCACAATCAGGCAGTTCTCAGCCCAGCTACCGTTTACCGGATCATCAATCCATGCCTGCCATAGAGCCATTAAACGGGCATGAGCACTTTGCTCGCTATGTTGCCAAAGTTGTTCCATCCGCACTTTATAGTCAGCCATATATTGCTCTAACAGCGCACAGCCGAACGCCTCTTTCGAAGCAAAGTAGTGATAGAACGAACCTTTGGGTACGTCACAAGCTTTTAAGATCTCTTGCAAACCAACACCGACAAAACCTTTACGTAGTACCAGCTCAAAGCTTGTATCTAAAATGTGTTGTCGCGTGGTTTCACTTTTATTTAAACGTTTCATGCCAACATCATAAACAACTATTAGACCAGTCGTCTAGTAAAGTTATGTTGCTGGTTTAATTTTGTCTAGAGTAGAAATCTGAAGTAAGGAATGTTAAAAATACAACCTGCTTATTTAAACAAATTTTGTCGATTGTCGTTTAACCGTCACAATTTGTCGCTTTAAATCATTTTGTACCACTTGAACAATTTTAAATCGTTATCATATATAGGGTCTGTTGTTTATAACCAGTCACACCTCTCTGCGACTGAGCAATCAGCACCTAAATTTTCATCAATATATAATTGAGATGTTTTATGAGCCAAAGTCATATCCGTATTCGAGGCGCACGTACCCATAATTTAAAAAATGTGTCTCTCGATATTCCACGCGACAAATTTGTGGTAATTACGGGGTTATCAGGTTCAGGAAAATCTTCTCTTGCCTTCGATACCCTGTACGCCGAAGGACAACGCCGTTACGTCGAATCACTTTCAGCGTATGCCCGTCAGTTTTTATCGCAAATGGAAAAGCCTGAAGTCGACTCGATTGAAGGTTTATCACCAGCGATTGCCATTGAGCAAAAATCTACCAGTCATAACCCACGTTCAACGGTTGGTACGATTACCGAAATTTATGACTATTTGCGTTTGCTTTATGCACGTGTCGGTACACCATATTGCCCAGAACATGATTTGCCGATGGTCGCGCAAACTGTTTCTGAAATGGTCGATGCGGTAAAAACGCTTGAAGAAGGCACAGCACTCATGTTGCTTGCCCCTGTCGTTCGTGAGCGTAAAGGTGAGTACAGTAACCTGTTCGAACAACTACAAGGCCAAGGTTTTGTTCGTGCCCGTGTGGATGGTGAAATCATTGATATTGATACACCTCCAGAACTCGACAAAAAGAAAAAACATACCATTGAAGTCGTTGTTGACCGCTTCAAAGTACGTGAAGACTTAGGTAACCGTATTGCAGAATCATTTGAAACTGCACTACGTTTAGGTGGCGATATTGCAGTTTTATCATGGATGAATGGTGAACATCCTGATCGCGTTTTTTCTGCAAAGCACTCTTGTCCCGAATGTGATCGCGCTGTCGCAGAGCTTGAGCCACGTTTGTTTTCATTTAACAACCCTTTCGGTGCCTGCCCTGTTTGTGATGGTTTAGGTACCCGTAGTCATTTTAGCTCTGAAAAGCTGATTCCAAATCCTGACCTTGCGATTAGTGAAGGTGCTATCCGTGGTTGGGATCGTCAGCGTCCATATTATTATTCGATGCTGCAAAAAGTTGCCGATCATTTTGGTTTAAAACTTGATACACCTTGGAATCAGCTAGATAAAGATACACAAAAGAAATTCTTACAAGGTACAGGTAAAGAAAAAGTCGATTTAAGCTATATCGACGAACGTGGCCGTAAACATACTCGCGTGCAACCATTTGAAGGAATTTTGCCGCACCTTGAACGTCGTTACCGTGAAACTGAAAGTAACTATGTACGAGATGATTTAGCTCAATATCTCTCTAATGCAGCGTGTGATGCATGTGATGGTTCACGTCTCAATGAAATTTCACGTCATGTTCGTGTGAAAGACAAAACCATTGCTGACATTACCCGCATGTCGATTGGTGATGCTGAAAGCTACTATCAAGGCTTAAACCTTGAAGGTGCTAAAGGCGAAATCGCAGATAAAATCTTTAAAGAGATTCGAGAGCGTTTACATTTCTTGGTGAGTGTTGGACTGAATTATTTAAGTCTGGCTCGCTCTGCAGAAACCTTATCTGGTGGTGAAGCGCAGCGTATCCGTCTAGCTTCGCAGATTGGTGCAGGTTTAATGGGCGTCATGTATGTGCTCGATGAACCTTCAATTGGTCTACATCAACGCGATAATGATCGTTTATTGCAAACGCTCATTCGCTTACGTGATTTAGGTAACACGGTATTAGTCGTTGAACACGATGAAGATGCAATCCGTGCTGCTGACCATATTATTGATATCGGTCCAGGTGCCGGTGTACACGGCGGTGTGATTATTGCTGAAGGTACTTATGATGAGTTGGCTAAACATGCCGACTCACTTACAGGACAGTATCTTTCTGGCAAACTCAAAATTGAAGTGCCAAAAAAGCGTACTGAATCACCACGTCCAGATGAAGTCATCAAACTTTCAGGTGCAGCAGGTCATAATTTAAAAAATGTCGATTTAACGATTCCGCTCGGCATTATGACTTGTGTGACTGGCGTTTCAGGTTCAGGTAAGTCAACGCTGATTAACCGTACTTTGCTTCCATTAGCAGCAACCCAACTCAATGGCGCAACAACTTTAACCGCTGAAAAGTTTGACTCGATTGATGGACTTCAACATCTAGATAAAGTTGTTGATATTGACCAAAGCCCGATTGGCCGTACACCGCGTTCTAACCCAGCGACTTATACAGGGTTATTTACGCCAATCCGTGAGTTATTTGCTCAAACCCCAGAGGCAAAAGCACGTGGTTATAGTGCTGGTCGTTTCTCGTTTAACGTAAAAGGCGGACGCTGCGAAGCGTGTGAAGGCGACGGTATGATCAAAGTCGCAATGCACTTCCTACCAGATATGTATGTGCCTTGCGATGCATGTCATGGCAAACGTTATAACCGTGAAACGCTTGAAGTCGGCTATAAAGGCAAAAACATTTCTGATGTTCTAGAAATGACTGTCGAAGATGCTGCTGAATTCTTTAGTGCCATTCCAGTCATCCACCGCCGCTTAGAAACCTTAACTCAGGTGGGCTTAGGCTATATTCGTTTAGGTCAAGCAGCTACGACCTTATCGGGTGGTGAAGCGCAACGTGTAAAACTTGCACGTGAGCTAGCAAAACGAGATACGGGTAAAACTTTATATATCTTGGATGAACCAACAACAGGTCTACATTTCCATGATATTGCCAAGTTACTCGATATTTTGCATGAGCTACGTAACAAGGGTAATACCATTGTGGTAATTGAACATAACCTTGATGTGATTAAAACAGCGGACTGGGTTGTCGACTTAGGTCCAGAAGGTGGTTCGGGCGGTGGTATGATCATTGCCGAAGGTACACCTGAACAAGTGGCAGAAGTTGAGATTTCCCATACAGGTCGCTTCTTAAAACCGATGTTGAAGCAATAAAATAAAAAGCCGGAAATTATTTCCGGCTTTTTTATCCCTCAACTGCATTTCGTCCTCGGGCTTTTGCTCTTAATAGCGAACGGTCAGCTTTCTCTAAAAGCTCTATCCAACTCGCCGCGCCTATGGAAAAACCAATACTGACAGAGACATGCAATTTTTCATCTGAACCAGATAAACAAATTTCTTCTAAAGAAATCGCAATCCGAATTTTTTCTGCTAAAAGACGAGCATCTATAAATTGCACCTGCTCTAGCAATATTAAAAACTCATCTCCGCCATAACGAACAATTAAATCCGAACTACGAATATTTTGCTTTAATTGCTCGGCAATACTGACAATGACGCGATCACCTACAATATGCCCATATTGGTCGTTCACCTGTTTAAAACGATCAATATCAATAATCATTAAACAGGTTTGCGTAAATTTTTGAGGGTAACTTTCAACAATTTTTAAATATTCAGATAAAGCTAAACGGTTAGACACACCAGTGAGCGGATCAGTATTGGCAATATTCTTTAATTGAAATTCAAAAGCATCTCGTTGTTGTAACATTCGTTGTAATCGATCAATCGCTTCAAACAAAGAAAAAAATTCACCTTTTGCGGTGACATTCATCTCATCTTTACAATGATCAGAACTATGCGATAAATCTAAAATTAAAGTCCTCGCTTTAATTAAAGGAGAAAATACTCTTCTTTGCGCATATATCAGGGTAAGTAATGCTGTGGCTAAAGAAATTAGCGAAATAAATAAAGTTAAAAAGAAACCATTTCGAGCAATTGCATTTTCTTGAGTGGCAATGACTACACTCTCATCAAGAATATAACTTTGCAAATCAACCACCGTAGTAAATTTACCTACAATTGCTTCGGTTAACTGTGTACCACTGAAAAAATATGGTTCACCCTTTTGGCTTTCTTCTAATAGCTTTTCTACAATCGGAATACCCTGATCTATAAACTCTGTTTTCACTCGGGAATATAACCGACGGTATTCTGGAGTTTTTGCTTGTTCAGGCTGTAAGGTATCGACCAAAATCCATAAATATCTAGCTTGGTGTTGAGTTTGTAATGAACGAGCACGATTATTACTTGGAATCTCTTCATTAAAACTGACGGGAGCAATAATGTTAGAGGCCATACGCCCAGCCTGATCACGCATATCAGTTAGAACGATAATAAGCGTAAAGTAATTAGAAATACGGCTGTCTTTACTTTTTAACTGCAACATTAGTTTTTGTAGTATTTCTCTACAGTTATCCCATGCGCCAAACATTCCTAAAATGGCATTATCCAGTTGAACAGAAGTTCTGGCTGCATATGGAGTTTCACCATAATAATCAACGACACGTCGGGCTTGTCTAAGATTTTCTTTGAAATTGGTTTGGAGCTCATTTGCTAAGGAAACATAACCAGCTTGTTTTAAAATTAAAATGCTTGTATCAATTTGCGCATCAACGATTAAACGAAATTTTTTTAATTCTTGCTGATTTTTTACCAAATCATGAGGACCACTCGACATCATTTTATTAGCAGGAGCACGTTCCTTAGAAACTTTATAGGCAATATCGGCTACTGCTCTTAAACTTTTTATTTCAGCTAGGGCTTGTCTAGTTTTTATATAATCCTGATAGCTTCCCACAATAAGAGGTACTGCCATGAATAATAAGGATAAAATAATAACCAGCATAAAAAAGAACAGTCGATTACTAATATGCTCTGAACGTAATCCTGACATTTCTAGCTGGTACTCCGTAAATGTCCTGCCATTTTTAATACGATATAAATTAGGCTTAAATCCATCCTAGCATTTTAATAACTAAAATTTCATCATTAACCCCTTCATTTCTTTTTTAATAATTATACGATCCCTAAATTTTGTCAGCTTAAATAACAAAATGAATCGAAAAATTGAATGCTTTTTATAAAAAAACTCTATTTTACAGATTAAAGATTTTTAATCATGATAGTAAAAACAGTATTTACTTGTCCTCTTGGATGCCTCTCCCAGCATCCACTGCCCAGCTTTAAGCTGGGCTCTTTTTGGCCTCTCATTTTTTCAATAAAATTCACATAACTCTTATTTTAATTTTTAGATTTTCTTACAGATAAAAAAAAGCTCAACCTTGGGGAAAGCTGAGCTCGTAAAATCTGATGTGTTCTACACATCGTATCTGGGCAAGCACTTTAAATCCTAAAAAACGTTAGGCAGTGAACTTTGCAATCGAATTATGTGATTTACCTCTACCTTTGTAAAGTTGATTAAATTAATCAGGATTAAAATTTTAATCGTTTTTTCAACTTAAAATAGAGATTTCTTTTATTTTATTCACTTATATAATAATTAAGAATAGTTAAATTTTTTAGTTAAACTAATCCAAATATTGTTAACTATTCCTCAAAATAAAACGAATTTGATAATAAAATGGCGGTTTTTTATTCACATTGTAAACACAGCTATATTTTTGTTAATGTTAAAACCGATTAATGCAATCTATTTTTCCAATCACAATTGTAATATCTTTTTAACATTTACTTCTTAATTCTTAATGAAATATAATTATTAGCTTATTGTAAATGTTCATTTTTTTATCAGGTTGACAAACCACTTTTCATTTGATTAGTTTTTCACCAATTTTAACATAAGTGTCAAATATCTTTAACATTACCTTTTCTAGATTATTGACTTCATAAATTGTTACAATACAATGGCCCCAGCTTTATCTCTTGTTAATGCTGGAAATGATTATGAAAAAACTTGGTTTAGCCACTGCTGTATTATTAGCCATGACCGGTGCTCATGCTTATCAATTTGAAGTTCAAGGTCAATCTGAATATGTTGACACAACTGCAAACGATAAAAACTTCACTGGTGACGTTGCTGGTACATTCTATTTAAAAAATGTTGATACCGCTAAGGGTCCTTTAGCTGAAGCAGCTTTCTTGAACCAAGCTTCTAGCGTATCTTTAGGTTATAGCTACCAACAATATGACCAAAACAACGGTTTGAACTACCACGTTGGTACATACGGCGTTAAAGGTGAGGCTTACGTTCCTACTCCTTACCTTCCTGTATACGCTAGCGCAACTTATAACCACACTGATGTTGATGGTAAAAACGCTATCTCTCGTGATGACAACGGTGACCGTTATGCATTAGAAGTTGGTGCTATGTTGTTACCTAACTTCTTGATGACTGTTGGTTATACAAGCGTTGCAAACCAATTCGCTTTAGATAACTTCGGTATCATCAGCAACGGTATCTACACTGCTGCGAACCAAACTGCTGCGATTCAAGACGACCAAGATGCTGTTACAGCTCGTGCTAAATATGTAGGTCCAATCGATGGAACTAACATGGCAATTGGTTTTGAAGCTGCTGGTGCTTTCGGTCAAGAAAACCAATACGGTTTGAAAACTGACCTTTACTTAACTCCTAAGTTAAGCGTTGGCGCTTCTTTCGTTGGTAACGATGGTTCAGCTGACATCAAAGGCAATGACCTTGGTGAATTCCGTCAAGCTTGGGGTGGTAACGTAAACTACTTCATTACTCCAGCTGTAGCAGTTGGTGCATCGTACATGAAAGCTGACGTTAAAAAGTCTAGCTACGATACACAAACTATCGGCTTAAATGCTAAATTCCGTTTCTAATTTAATTTAGAAATCGAATTAAAAAAGGACTCAATTGAGTCCTTTTTTTACAGCTAAATTTAGCTTCGTACAATATTTAAGAAATATAAATGACGTTCATATTGATCGATAATGTCTTGGATCAAATCTTCTTGAGTCCAATCCATTACATCATAGTTCTGTCCACCTTCTCTTAAAAACACTTCAGCTTGGAAATATTGCCCATCTTCGGCTTCAGTACGTCCAATTAAAAAACTCGGTGGCACTGTTTCACGTGAAACAACTTTATAAATAAAATTAATTTCATTGTGATGATCGACTCGAAGCTGCATCCCATCCTCAAGTTGAGTAATTGAAACTTCTAAATGACGGCGTCTAAATTCATGTTTGATATTTTCAAACGCACGAGCTACTTGTTTTTCGATATATTCCCTTACCTCTTCTTCACTATGAGGATAGTGCATAATTAAACCTAGCCGCTGTTGCCAGCTTCTTGGATTATGAATGGCACGTGGGGTAATTCGAGCTTCCTGAATTGCTTGCATTTTCGTGACATCAAGATGCAATGCTTTTATTAACCCCCAACTCATGAACAGCATAACCACAGTAAACGGCAATGCACTCATAATGATTGAAGACTGAAGCGCAGCCAAACCGCCGACTAATAATAAAATAATGGCGAGTACAGCCATCAGTACTGTCCAGAACAAACGTTGCCAAGTCGGTGAGTTGTCAGTTTTTGACGTTAAGTAGTCTGTTACCAATGCTCCAGAGTCAGCAGAGGTCACAAAGAAAAGAATAACCAGCACAGTGGCTAAAACATTCATAACCCCTGACAACGGCAAGTGTCCTAAAAACTCAAATAGAGCTACAGATGAGTCTTGCTGAACAGCCTGAATAAGAGTGTTTTGATGCTCATGAATAATGCTAAATAACGCAGCGTTTCCTAAAAAACCCATCCAGATAATGGTAAAGCCTGTCGGGATGAGGAGAACCCCTACAATAAATTCTCGAATACTGCGTCCACGTGAAACCCTTGCAATAAACATACCTACAAATGGTGACCAAGAAATCCACCAAGCCCAGTACAAAATTGTCCAACCACCAATCCATCCATTGGGTTGGTAAGCATAGAGGTTAAACGTCATTGTAAATAAATTAGAAAAATACTGACCTGTGTTTTGAATTGTCGTTTGAAGCAAATAAATGCTTGGTCCACAAATGAAAACAAAGGTTAATAAAATAACGGCTAAAACTAGATTCAATTCGGATAGGCGTTTTACCCCTTTATCAAGGCCTAAAAAGACCGATAAAGAAGCCAAAATACTCACCACGACAATTAAAATAATCTGTATATAAGTGCTTTGCTCTATACCTAAAAGATAATGCAAGCCAGAGTTAATCTGGGTAACGCCAAACCCTAGAGAAGTTGCTACACCAAATACCGTACCGATGGTCGCGAATATATCGATGCTGTCGCCCCAAGGCCCATAAATCTTTTTACCAATGAGAGGATAAAGGGCTGAACGGGTCTTTAAGGGTAAATTATGTCGATAAGCAAAATAAGCTAAAGATAGTCCCACTAATGCATAAATTGCCCAAGCATGTAAGCCCCAGTGGAAGAAGGTCACCCTTAATGCTTGCTGTGCTGCCTCAATAGTCTGAGCATCTCCACTTGGTGGATTAACATAATGCATGACAGGTTCGGCAACCCCGAAGAACATGAGACCGATACCCATCCCTGCTGTAAACAGCATGGCAAACCAAGACCCATTATTGTATTCAGGCTGACTATGGTCAGGTCCTAATTTAATTCGACCTATTGATGAACAGGCGATATAAATCAATAAAATAAGAAAGAAGGCTACAGATAAAACATAAAACCAGCTAAATGAATCGGTGATCCATTGTTTTAATTGCTGCGTTAGAAGTTCAAAAGAACTCGGGGCGATCACAACAACTGCCAAGAACAAAGCAATAATAATGACCGTACCAAAAAATACGTTAGGATTAACGTTTGCGAACCAACCTGGTTGTTTGGAAGGCATAACTCCTCCATGTTATTTTAATGAAAAGTGATAGGCATAAAGCCAATAAAGACATTCACAGAATGAACAAAGTTAAATCTTTCAATAGAGAAAGCCGATAATACTTTAAATAAACTTAAATAATATTGCAGTTACAAAGGTGTAAAAAATTAAAACACCTTCTCCTTTATTTGTCAGAATCCTTCTTTGTGGGATGGGCAATGTACTGTAGAGCAATTAAGCGTGTGACAATCAAAGCGAGATACATCACGCCACAAAACATTTGTAACATGGCCAAAACACGTGCTGGTGGACTAAGCGGCATTAAATCAGATAAGCCTGTTGCTGACTGTAAGCTAAAGCTTAGGAACAGTAGATCTAACCAAGTCTGGAAATGATGAGCATTGTTTGGATTTTGGAAGCTCGCAGGAATCAATAACTGACAAATGTTGTAGAGGAATGCAAAGCCCCAAGCAAGCAAAGTAAAAACTGCAGCAGCTGCAAATAATTCATCTCTTGTTAAGTATCGATCAGCAAACATATAACGAAATAAACCGTAAGCAGCCGAAAAGTAAGCTAGCGCTTCACAACTATGAGCAAATATCTGGATCGTTAAATTGCTATAGCCCAATAAAATAAAGACTGAGGATATAATCGCTCCACTGACAAAAGTTAATCCCAGAAAAGTAAACATTGGGGTTTGGCGAATCACTTTGGCAATAATAAGTAAGGCAAGCACTCCTAAAGCCCACGTTAGGGTCCGGTAAAATACATCGTGAAAAGTCAGCATGGCCAAAATGAGTAAGATAAATTGCACAAGCAGCAACCATGCAGAAGGTAGCAGTCGAAAGCTCGCCCAGAAGTCCATGATAGATCGCATTTAATTATTTTCCTTTTTCATTATGTTTTGAATTATAAGAAATCATACTGTACAAAAAATAGGACAAACAAGTTGTTCTTTATTAAAGAGCTTCTTTCACTTTAATGTATGAGATCAACAAAAAAAGCCCCGCAGGGCTTTTAATGAGATAGATATTTAATCCATTTTGATTTTAGTGATCTGATGCACCAGAAGCACCGATACCTGTCATTGAACGAACGTATTGGGCATCGAATGCAGCACGCTCTTTTTTAGCACGTGCAGAGTTGTCAGTCACCGAGAAGAACCAACAGCAAAGGAATGACAATGGCATCGCAAATAATGCAGGACCATTGAATGGGTTAACTGGTGTATCAGAGATTTTTAAAGTATCTACCCAAACCGCTTTAGACAGAACAATAAGGACTACAGCTGTTACAAGACCAACCACACCACCGATAACTGCACCACGAGTGGTTAAACCTTTCCAGAACATTGAAAGAACAAGAATCGGGAAGTTTGCACAACATGCCACAGAGAATGCTAAGCCCACCATGAATGCTACGTTTTGTTTTTCAAACAAGATACCCAAAATCATGGCAAAGATTGCTAAACCAAGTGTCGCAATTTTTGACATACGAAGTTCTGAAGCTGGAGTCGTTTGACCTTTCTTGAATACGTTAGCGTATAAGTCATGTGAGATTGCAGATGCACCTGAAAGTGTTAAACCAGCAACAACAGCAAGAATCGTTGCGAACGCTACTGCTGAAATGAAGCCCATGAATAAGTCACCGCCTAAAGCGTCACTTAAATGCACGGCTGCCATGTTGTTACCACCAACAAGTTCAAGCTTGCCTGATACTGCCATTTTTGCAACATCAAGGAATTGAGGGTTGTTTGATACGAAAAGGATCGCACCGAAACCAATAATGAAAGTTAAAAGATAGAAGTAACCAATGAAACCTGTCGCAACCACAACCGATTTACGCGCTTCTTTTGCATCTTTTACAGTGAAGAAACGCATAAGAATATGTGGAAGACCTGCTGTACCAAACATGAGTGCCAAGCCAAGAGATAATGCATCAATCGGGTTTGCGGCAAGTTTACCCGGACCCATAATTTTTGCAGCTTCTTCAAAGCTTACACTGTGGACTTTACTGAATACTTCAATTGATTGAGTGAACATGTTGCTGAAGCTAAAACCAACCGCTTTCATCACCATGAATGCCATGAAAGTCGCACCACTGAGTAACATCACCGCTTTAATGATCTGTACCCATGTAGTTGCCAACATGCCACCAAAAATTACGTATGCCATCATTAATAGACCAACGATGACAACAGCGATGTTATAGTTCAAACCAAATAGTAATTTGATGAGCTGGCCCGCGCCTACCATTTGAGCGATCAAGTAGAATGCCACAACCACAAGCGAGCTTAAGGCAGCTAAGGTACGGACTGGTTTTTCTTCAAGACGGAATGACACTACATCTGAAAGGTTGTATTTACCAAGGTTACGTAAACGCTCTGCAACCAAGAATAAAACGATTGGCCAACCTACCATAAACCCAAGAGAATAAAGTAAGCCATCAAAACCCGAACTAAACACCATCGCGGAAATACCAAGGAAAGATGCTGCTGACATATAGTCACCGGCAATTGCCAATCCGTTTTGGAAACCGCTGATTCCGCCCCCTGCGGTATAGAAATCTTGTGCTGATTGAGTTTGTTTCGCAGCCCACTTAGTAATAAACAAAGTGAAACCAACAAAGATGACAAACATGATGATAGCGTGCCAGTTAGTGGCTTGTTGCTCTGCTTCACCTAAGTCCGGGCTTGCCATAGCAACAGTTGAATATAGCGATGCTGCTGCCAATAAGGCTTTCGCTTTTAATGAATTCCATTTCATATTAGTGTAATCCTTTCTCATGCGTGATGGCTTCAACTTCCTTCAACGCTTCTTCACTCAACTGGTCAAGGGTATTGTTTGCGATATAGGAATACACGCCACACAGTAGGAAAGATAAAACAATAATTCCTAAGCCTAGTGGAATACCCCATGTCGTTACACCACCACTAAATGAACTCATTAAAAATTCTTTGTTGTAGCCAACAAGTAGCATAAAGCCCACATAAAGCACTAACATAATGATTGTGAGCGTCCAGCTTAATGCACTTTTTTTCTTGACCATCTTTTGAAACTTTGGATTGCGTAGAATCTGTTCTACTTGGCTCTGATCCATAACCAAACTCCTTGCCTGTGCCCAACCTTGGTCACTTTTTTAATAGTAGTTTCTCATTATTCAAATTAGCAAAATTACGTGTAATTCGTAACTTAGACTTTGGTCGTTAAAATTTAATCAATTTATAGCTTTGTTCCTGCTTGGGGTATGATAGGCACAAGGTTTTAATCATGTAGGTCATATGAACAGCTGGCTGATTATTGGGGTACTCACTCTCTATATAGCACTCTTATTTATTTGTGCTTTTTTTGGCGAGAAGCATGCTAGTCGCCTGAGTACACGTGGCCGGATGTTCTTGTTTAGTTTGACCTTAGGTGTTTACTGTTCATCTTGGACATTTTATGGTGCAACCGGAGCTGCCGTCCGAGAAGGCGTCATTTTCTTACCTATTTATTTAGGTCCACTCCTATTTGTCTGGTTTGGTTATGACATCTGGCGACGTTTAGGTCGAGTACGTCAGCACCACGCAATTTCTTCAATTGCCGACTTTGTTGCTGCACGTTATGGAAAAAGCGGCGTATTGGCATCGCTGGTTACGATCTTGGCAGTTATTGCGATTATTCCCTACCTGGCCCTACAGTTACGTGCAATTGCCTTAAGTACATCAGTCATATTGGAGCAAAATGCTCATATTCATACGACTACCAATAGCGTTTTGCTTTTAACTAGTGTCCTTGCGATCTTGGCCATGATTTTTGGTACGAGGCAGATCGCGAATACCGAACAGCATGGCGGCCTCATGTTAGCCGTTGCATTTGAATCTTTTGTAAAATTATTCGCCCTAATCTGTGTCGCTTTATTTTTTATTTTTGAAGCACCCGCAAACTTAGTACAAGTCTCAGCAGACGTAAATCAAACCTTTCAAGAAGTTCAGTTATTTGGGGTGCCTGAAACGTTCTGGATTCAGACTTTATTGGCAGGTCTCGCAATTATCTGTTTACCCCGCCAGTTTCATGTGGCTGTTGTCGAATTACGCGATGAAAAGCACATTCGCGGTGCACGTAAATGGTTTGCGGCTTATCTCATTTTAACAATTTTAGCTATTATCCCAATTGCAAGCTGGGCCTTGCATGCAGCGCCAAAATTCCTAACCGTGCCTGATGTGGCAGTACTCTCATTACCATTGAGTTATAACCAAGAATGGTTAGCCCTACTGGCCTTTTTAGGTGGGTTCTCTGCATCAACAGGCATGTTACTGGTGTCATCTGTTGCTCTGTCTATCATGCTCAGTAATGACTTGATTATGCCCGCACTCTGGCGTTTTAAGCTGCTATCACGTCACGATAAACATTTACCTAAAGTTCTTAAATTCAGCCGTCGTATTAGTATTGTCGCGGTGATGCTACTTGGCTTTTTATTCTTCCATTTCTTTAATGATATTAACCAGCTTTCAGTATTTGGTTTATTGGCATTTAGTGCCGTTGCCCAGTTTGCACCTGCGCTTATTGGAGGCTTGTATTGGCGAGGTGGAAGCCGCCAAGGTGTCTATGCAGGTCTTATTGTTGGATTTTTGATGTGGAGTTACACATTACTATTTCCAACGATTTTACGTAGCTTGCCAGAGGCCTATCAGGAAACAGCCCAAAGTATTTTGCTTTTTGGCCCTTTTGGAATTAACGCCTTACGACCAGAGTCACTTTTTGGTTTTGAATCATTTGCACCTTTAACTCACGGCGTTATTTGGTCGCTTGGTTTAAATATTGTTTTATATATTTGGATTTCTAAACTTTACCGCCCAAGTGTGGCAGAACAAATTCAGGCAGAAAGCTTTTTCTACTATGAAACTAAGCCCCTGCCATCACCGCACACTTCTACCGACTTAACTTATTTACCCCACGATGCTGCACGTTTAAAAGTAGGTGATCTGTTCGCCCTTGCTAAAAGAATTACGGGTGAGCAACCCACAACCCAAGCGTTCGAGAACTTTTGTGAACAAAATCATCTCACGCTCAACCCCAATAGTATCGCCAATGGCATGTGGTGGCGATTCACCGAACAATATTTAGCTGGCATTATCGGCGCAGCCTCTGCCCGTACTTTGCTCACTACAGCAATGATTAATAATGGTTTGGCATTAGGCCAAGTCGCCAATATTTTAGACCAAGCCTCACAATGGCAACGTTTCAATCAAAACTTGCTGATGACCATGATTGACCACATGACCCAAGGGGTAAGTGTGGTCGATAAAAACATGTGTTTAGTCGCGTGGAACAACCAATATTTAAAACTGTTTGGCTACCCTAAAGATTTAGTTTATGTGGGTTGTCCAATTGCCGATCTGATTCGTTATAACGCTGAACGCGGCGAATGTGGCCCAGGTTCAGTCGAAGAACATGTTCGCAAACGTTTGCACTGGATGAAAGTCGGAAGTGCGCATGAATTTGAACGAATCCGTAAAGACGGACGTGTTATTCAAATGCGTGGTAATCCTATTTCAGGTGGTGGCTTTGTAACTACCTTCGCCGACATTACGGCTTTCCGTGCGAATGAGGCAATACTTGAGGCCCGCGTAAAAGACAGAACCCAACAACTTGCTGATGCCTTAACCGAGCAACAACTTGCGCGTGAACAAGCGGATATGGCCAATATGTCAAAAAGCCGATTTATTGCAGCGGCAAGTCATGACTTATTACAACCTATGCATGCGGCTCGTCTGTTTAGTACGGTTCTTGAACAAAGCATTGCGACCGAAGAAGACCGTCAAACTTTGCAACAACTTGACCGTGCTCTATATGGTGCAGAAAGCATGCTCTCTGCTCTACTCGATATTGCGCGTTTGGAAGGCGGCACCATACAACCAAAAAGACAGCCTTATCCTCTGCACGATTTATTAAGCGACCTCGAACTACAGTTTAAATCGATTGCTGCTCAGCGAAATATTTCACTCAAAGTCCACGATGTATCATTCTGGATTGACACAGATCCACAGTGGATTCGACGCATTATTCAAAACTTTGTCAGTAATGCTTTACGCTATACCGCTAAAGGCCGAGTAATTGTTGGTGTATTACGTTCGGCTCAAAAACCTGGACACATTCGAATTGGAGTCTGGGATACAGGTCCCGGAATTGCTGAAGAACAACGTATTAAACTATTTCAAGAATTCGAACGCTGTGGGCATTTATCACCTTGGGGTGAGCAAGGTCTCGGTTTAGGTCTCGCGATTGTGCAGCGTATGACTGGTTTGTTGAATTATCCAGTCCATGTCTATTCGCAACTCGATAAAGGCTCCTGCTTTATGATTGAGGTTCCGGTGGTAGAAGCTCCAAAAGTGATAACCCCAACCGTACAGGCAGTACCTTTAAAAACCAAAGCCTATCGGATTTTATGTTTAGACAATGATGAAACCATTCTTGAGGGTATGAGCAGCTTATTAGGTCGATGGGGTTATGAGGTTTTTAAAGCCACTGAACCTGAACAAGCACTTGAAATTATTCAAAAAGAGAATATTCAAGTCTGGCTTATCGATCAGCATTTAAATAACAACCAACTCGGTGTCGATTTTATTTTGCAAAATCGTCAACATGATGTTCCTGTTGCTTTAATTACTGCTGACTCTCATCCTGAGTTACCTCAACAATTGAAAGAACTGAATATTGTTTTACTCAAAAAACCGCTTAAGCCAGCCTCTCTAAGAGCATGGTTATCGGGACTTAAAATTGCCAGTGAGGTAGATTAAATATTTTCTCTCCCAAACCTTTTAATAAGTTTGGGAGAGATTTTTGGCAAAAATTATTGGACTAATTTAAGCCAATAGGCAGAACTGGTCAAAAAGTCTACTTTTGTTGATTAAATAATTGGCCAAACTTTCCAATAGTCCTTTTTCTATGGCAAAGCTCACCTTTTTTGTAAGTGAACACTTGTACACTTAGTTACAATTTCATAAATTACTGTTTTTTAAAATTATAATTAGCCAAAAATAACCATATAAGACTTTAGTCGTATTCTACTTGCATTCTTCCTGACACATAAATATTCAAAACCTATTTCTTAAATGTACAGTCATTTTTATAACCCATTTCCATATTAAGCACCCCTGCTCACGAATTAATGCAAAGGACAATTGCCATGAATATTTCTGATAACAGCCCACAAGGCCAACTTTCGTCTCAACAGTTTTATCGTCAATACAGTGCCAATGCTTTACTTCCTGAATTAGATTGGCAAAGTATTTTTCCTCACAGCAAGCTCAATGAAGCAAACATTAAAGCGTTAAATACAATTTATCAGTGCGCCGTCCCCCTCGCACTTAATGTATTTCATGATCTAAATTTTGATGTATTTGCACCTGCGGCTTATCATCCGCAAGGTTTAGGTTTATTTGATAAATTGGCACAACAAGAAGAAAATTTCTTAAAAGTTCTTAGCGCTGAAAGTGAAAATCTTGACCATGACACACGTCATCAAATCTGGAGCATGCTACTCCGTGGCGGTGCTGTACTCGTTTTCAAAGCTTGGCTTGGTCATGTCAAACTCGGCGAGAATCAGTTAGATATGACTCAGTTTGATGAATTATCGGATTTACTCTTTATTAAAACGCATCCAGATCAACTTGCTGAACGACTCCATGTTGATGAAAAAGCAAAACTCGACCATATCTTCTTAATGTATGGCAATGACATTTTCCTTGATCGCTTCAACAGTCTAGAAACAGCTGCTTTGTTTGTTGATTTAGGCGTTTATGATGCAGCCTTCTTAAGCCTACGCGATGACCGCGTAGCTGAATATTTAAAAATGAAAGGTTATGTAACTCAAGATCAAATTGATGATTTGCAATGTGCACTCAATCCTTTGTACTGCGACAGCCTAACACCAAAGCAAGATTGCCTTGCTTAAGTGGCACACATAAAAAAGACCTCAATCGAGGTCTTTTTTCTTTTTAGATTTTCTTATCTTCAATATTTAATGCGCTAATGGCCAATACGGCTTGTGTACGGTTTTGTACACCTAATTTTCTAAAGATAGCCGTTACGTGAGCTTTAATCGTTGCTTCTGAAACATCAAGCTCATATGCGATTTGTTTATTTAACAAACCTTCCGCAACCATCATCAACACACGGAATTGCTGAGGTGTTAATGATTGAATACGTTCAGCTAAAGCAGTTTCATCTGCTGCTCTCGGGTCAAGGTTAAGATTAGATGGCAAGTTAGGTGGCAACCAGATATCACCCTCTAAGACTTGACGAATCGCTTCGCCAATATGACTTGGATGAGCCGACTTAGGAATATAACCCATCGCACCATGAGCGATTGCACGCTGAATGATTGAAGTTTCTTCATGTGCAGAAACAACAATAATCGGAATAGATGGATACTGTGCTCTTACATAAACCAGAGCCGAAAAGCCTGAAGCACCCGGTAAATTTAAATCGAGTAATACTAGATCAGGTTCTGCCCCATTTTCCAAACGCTCATAAAACTCATCAACCGAGGCTGTTTCATGAATTTGTGCCTGTGGCAGGCTATAACGTACTGCTTGAATTAAAGCATGACGAAACAAAGGATGATCATCAACGATTAAAATATTCATAAGCGATTAAAGTAATCTTGAGCATAAGTATGGCCTATTGTAACCCTACTATTTAGATGAAAGATACGTTCATCTTATCCATTTTTATGCAAAATGTTGATAAATGCAGAACTTAGCCAAGATTTTGAGATGTTTTTTAACTTTTAATCAAAATTAATCTGTTTTTTATATAAGCTTCCTTTTTATTATAAAAAATATATCACCTATAATTATATAAAATAAAAACAGCAACTTAATAGAAAAACAAAGTATAAAAATCCACTATTTATCTTTTATATTTAAAACTGATAAGGTTGACCAATTTCGTTATTTTACAGTTTACCGTCGTTGTTGATTAATAAGTCCAATCTCTTGTTTTAGGCTTAGGAACCAAATTATGACTGGTATCACATCACCAAAACCTTTAAATATCGTTGCTGTTTCTGGTGGCTTAAATACCCCATCTAAAACGGAAAGTCTGGTTCAAGCCATTCTTGATGAATTATCAGAAGCAATCGATATTAAAGTTCACTTCATTAAATTAAGCGAAATCGGACCTTTATTAGGCGGCGCATTTTATCGCAACCAACTTCCACAGCGCGTACAAGATGACCTTGCAGCAGTTGAAGCAGCAGATGCTTTAATTGTAGGTACACCCGTTTACCGCGCTTCTTTTACAGGTCTTTTCAAACATTTCTTCGATTTTGTTGAACAGACTGCTTTAGTCGATGTGCCTGTACTTTTAGCAGCATCGGGCGGTAGTGATCGTCATGCACTGGTACTTGAACATCAACTTCGTCCATTGTTCAGTTTCTTCCAAGCACAAACTTTACCAATTGGCGTGTATGCGACAGATCGTGACTTTACTCCGGAATATACGGTGAAAAGCGAGCAATTATCAGATCGTATTACGTTAGCAGTAGCACGCGCATTACCAATTTTAGAATGGGCGCCAGCGAAAGGTAAACGCGCTGAAGTGGTTAAATCTAAATCACAGCAAGCAAATCAAGAGCTTGGTATTAACAAGCAAATTGAACAAGAAGAAGTATTACCTTCAGCGGCTGTACCAGACCTTGATGCGGCAGAATCTCGTTTGCATCACAAGTCTGGCAAATCATTAACGCATGTTGCTTAAGCGCAATATCGCTAAATAAAAAGAACGAATGGGGAGAGCGAACCATGACGCAATTACAACAACCAATTAAATTTGCTTATTGGGTACCAAACGTAAGCGGTGGCCTTGTAGTGAGTAACATCGAACAGCGTACAGACTGGAGTTATGACTACAATGTTCGACTTGCACAGGCTGCCGAAAACAATGGTTTTGAATATGCGCTCACCCAAATTCGTTTTACGGCTGGGTACGGGGCAGAAAACCAACATGAATCGGTAAGTTTCAGTCATGCATTACTAGCAAAAACTGAGAAACTTAAAGTCATTGCGGCTATTCTGCCTGGCCCTTGGAAACCGGCACTTGCCGCTAAACAACTTGCAACGATTGATTATTTAACTCAAGGCCGTATTGCGATAAACGTAGTGAGTGGTTGGTTCAGAGGCGAGTTTGATGCCATTGGTGAAGAGTGGCCTGAGCATGATGAACGTTATGTTCGCTCCGAAGAATTTATTCGCACGCTAAAAGGAATCTGGACCACCGACAACTATAGTTTCGATGGTAAATATTACCAATTTCAGAATTACACACTTAAACCAAAACCTCTGCAAAAGCCTTATATCGAAGTTTTCCAAGGCGGTAGCTCACGTGCTGCTCGTGACATGGCTTCTCGCGTGTCTGACTGGTATTTCACCAACGGCAATACTGTGGAAGAAATTCAAAAACAAGTCGAAGATATTCGTACTAAAGCAAAAGCCAATAATCACCATGTCAAAATTGGGGTAAATGCTTTCATTATTGCCCGAGATACCGAAGAAGAAGCAAAAGCGGTACTTCAAGAAATTATTGATAAAGCCAACACTGAAGCCGTAAATGCATTTGGAGATGCTACACGTGAAGCAGGTGCTGCTTCACCAGAGCAACAAGGTAACTGGGCAAAATCAAGTTTTGAAGACTTAGTGCAATACAACGATGGCTTTAAAACCAATTTAATTGGTACGCCGCAGCAAATTGCAGAGCGTATTGTGGCACTCAAAAATGTAGGTGTTGATTTGATTCTTTCCGGATTTTTACACTTTATTGAAGAAGTGGAATATTTCGGAGAAAAAGTTCTGCCGCTCGTTCGTCAGTTAGAACTTCAACAGGAAAAGGAGGTAGAAATTCAAGCTAAATCAGCCTAAACACCCCACAGTTAAAACAGCGCAAGATAATAAAAACAATAAATTAAAAATAAAGAATTTATTGGCTCCAAGACTCGGCTTGGAGCCTTTATTTTTTTAAGATTTCTCGACTTCTCGAATCACAGTTTCAACTGAGTAACGGCACCATTTTGAAAGTTTTTCGATAAATTCATTTAAGGCAGCTGGTTCAAAATGGCTGACAATCATATAGCAAGCATTGCCCATGACTTTAAAGCATTCATCGATTTGTTCGTATTGCTTCACTAAATTTTCAATTTCTTCAAATGCGCGTTGTTCATTTAAATGCAAGTGAATAAATTGTTTATGTGAATATTGAACAGCAATGGTGTAGTTTTTGATAACACCTGCATCCATTAACTGAGCAATTCGAGCACCCACCGCCTGTCCTGTTCGATGGACGCGCTGCCCAATATCTTTATTTGTCAGACGAGAATCTTGTTTGAGTAATGCAATAATTTTTAGATCAATCGGGTCTAATTCAATATTCATTTTTCATGGTGAAAGAAAACTGGCGGTAATGCTTTCATCTGACTATAGCCGATTTTTCAAGCAGAGAATAATCTTGTTTTATCTCATATCAACAAGAGTGACCTCATGAAACAAGCTCTATTAGTTATCGATGTACAAAATGATTATTTTAAAAATGGCAAAATGGAATTGGTTGGGCCAGATCAAGCGCTAGAAAAAATAAAGCAGCTTGAACAATATTTTAACGAGAAAAACTTACCGATTATTTATGTACAGCATATTAACCCGCCACAAGCGAGTTTCTTCCAAGAAAATACAGATGGGGTTTTACTTCATCCTGAACTCAGTGCTGGCAGTGATTCATTAATCGTAACAAAGCATTATCCAAACAGTTTTTTAGAAACCAATTTAAATGAGCTTTTAAAAACACATCAAATTGAACAACTCGTGATTACAGGCATGATGACGCATATGTGTATTGATTCAGGGACTCGTGCAGCCAAAGAACTTGGCTATCAACCCATCTTAATTGCAGATGCAACCGCAACTCGCGATTTAAGCCATGACGGAAAAATTGTAAAAGCTGAAGACGTACAAACTGCTTTTTTAACTGCGCTAAGTATGTTTGCAAATGTACAAAATACTGCTGACTTTTTAGCAAGCTCTTAGTAGAAAGCAATAAAAAAGCCCCAAATGGGGCTTTTTTAAAATTAGTTCTGCTTATCAGGATAAACCGTTGTAATTAACTGATCTACCACTGCAGGCTCAGCCAAGGTTGAGGTATCACCTAAACTATCTAGCTCATTCGCTGCAATTTTTCTTAAAATACGGCGCATGATTTTACCGGAACGCGTTTTAGGTAACGCTGGTGCCCAATGTAGTGCATCAGGTGAAGCCACAGGTCCAAGCACTTTACGTACCCAGTTGATTAACTCTTTACGCAGCTCTTCCGATTCTGCAACACCTGCCTGTAAGGTCACGAAAGTACAAATACCTTGTCCTTTAATATCATGAGGCATGCCCACCACTGCTGCTTCTGCGACTGATTCATGCGAAACAAGAGCACTTTCAATTTCAGCTGTGCCCAGACGATGACCTGAAACGTTTAAGACATCGTCAACACGACCTGTGATCCAGTAATAGCCATCTTCATCACGGCGAGCACCATCACCCGTAAAATAAGTATTTTTAAAGGTCGAGAAGTAAGCCTCAATAAAGCGGTCTGGGTCACCCCAAATGCTACGCATCTGGCCTGGCCATGAATCTTTAATCACAAGGTTACCTTCAACCGCACCTTCTAGCTCATTACCCTCACCATCCACAATGGCGGGTTGAATCCCAAATAATGGACGTGTTGCTGAACCTGGTTTTAAAGCTGTTGCACCCGGCAATGGAGCAATCAAAATACCGCCTGTTTCGGTTTGCCACCATGTATCAACAATCGGGCAGCGGCCTTCACCAACAACATTGTAGTACCAATTCCAAGCCTCAGGGTTAATTGGTTCACCAACCGAACCAAGTAAACGCAGGCTGCTACGGTTACTTTCACGTACAAACGAATCACCCTCTCGCATCATGGCGCGAATTGCGGTTGGAGCTGTATATAAGATAGAAACTTTATGTTTATCGACCACATGACCAAGACGTGCCCATGTTGGATATTGAGGTACACCTTCAAACATTAAGGTGGTCGTACCATTTGCCAGCGGCCCATAAATTAGATAACTATGCCCTGTAATCCAACCGATATCGGCTGTACACCAATACACATCATCTTGTTTTGAATCGAAGACCTCTTTAAAGGTACTGGTTACATAAACTAAGTAACCGCCTGTCGTATGCAACACACCTTTCGGTTTACCTGTCGAGCCCGATGTATAAAGAATAAATAAAGGGTCTTCTGCCTTCATCGGCTCTGGAGGACAGTTTGCATCCACCTCCATAATAATGAGATGATACCACAAATCACGGCCCGGCTTCATTTCAATCGGGTTCGCATTGCGGTAAACCACAATCACATTTTCAACACACTCGGTACCCGGCAACGCTAAAGCCAAATCAACATTTTCTTTGAGTGGTAATAGTTTTCCGGCACGTAGACTTGAGTCTGCGGTAATCACCAGTTTCGCTTGGCTGTCTTCAATACGACTTGCTAAAGAGTCTGGCGAGAACCCACCAAATACCACACAGTGAACAGCACCAATACGGGCACAAGCTAACATGGCAATTGCAGCTTCTGTCACCATTGGCATATACAGTACAACGCGGTCACCTTTACCAATGCCATATTTCTTTAAAACGTTGGCAAAACGGCAGACTTCATCGTGTAATTCTTTATAAGAAACGATTTTATGACGAGAAGGATGGTCCCCTTCCCAAATAATTGCAGGTTTATGTGGATGTTCTTTAAGATGCCTGTCTAGGCAGTTTGCTGACACGTTCAACTCACCATCAGCAAACCATTCAATTTTGAAATTGTCTTTGTCAAAACTGGTATTTTTAACTTGGGTAAATGGCTTTATCCAATCGACAATTTTAGCTTGCTCTGCCCAGAATTCATCTGGGTTCTCGATAGAGTGTTGATAACGTTTAAAGTAGTCTGCTTCAACAGTACGAGCTGTTTTTTTAAATTCCTCTGGTACTGGATAGATCTCATTCATACGCAACTTCCTTGATCTTGTGCATCCCATCTCGAGACTGTGGCTATTATTTTACTGGATCTTATTTGCATGCCTTTGCAGTATGATGACTCATTCAAAGCCTAGACAATGCGACTTTGGTCATATATTAACCACTTACTCAAGCATACGAAATTATGAACATTTTTATAAAATTAAGTTGATTTAAAACATTTGTCTATAGCTTTTACTTTTATAATTTTTTCAATATTTGATGGTTTTGATCATCAACAAAGATTATTTTGTCTCTCATATGCAACCTAGGAATAAAATAATATGTTTGCCCAAACAACTTCCTCACGCCCACCACAGCTGCCTTTAAAAGATAGCCCTTTTTCAATTCATGGGCGCTTTAACCGTATGAGTTATTTAGGTGGATATGGACTGATTTATTTAGTCACAATCGTGGGTTATTTTATTCTGGCCTCATTTCTTGGAAGTTTTCAGCTTTCAAGTAATTTATTTAATTTTGAGTTTTATAGCTCTCTTTCTGGCCTCAGTGCTTTGGTGGTATGGGCTTTTTGGCTATTCCTGATTTATTTAAATGTTGTTCTCGTCGTGCGACGTTTGCATGATCTAAATAAAAGTGGTTGGATGGGATTACTACTATTCATTCCAGTTGTTCAGTTCTTTTTTATGATTTATTTACTGCTTGCCTCAGGTACGGCAGGTCCAAATCAATATGGTCCATCTCGACCATCAACGTTCATAGAAAAGTTAATGGCTTGGTTTATTTTATTCGCTATTTTAATTAGCCTTATTTCTACCGCAGGCTTTTTTTACTACTTCTCTGGTACCGATACTATTCAAACCCCGTCACAAATCTTACAAAAAGGAACGGAATACTTTTAATTAAAAAACACTTTATTATTCAGATGAACTCATTATAGTAGGCGCACATTTTATCTCCTACTATGATGAAAGCCGATCATCGCTTTCATAATTTTTTAAAATAGAGACTTGTCGTGGCTGATGAACAAAAATCCTTAACGGATGTTGCAAAAAATACAGGCGAACTTTTGCAAGAAGCAGGTACTAAAACCACTCAAACGGTTTTAGCCCATACCGAAAAGTATCATGATGCCTATACCACCATTGATAAAATCGTGGATAGCTTCTGGGAACGTGTGCCTTATATTTGTATTGCGATTATCGTTTTTATTATTTTTTGGCTACTTACCAAATTATTTAAGTTCTTTGTTCGTAAAACCTTAGAAAATCGCTCTTATACGCGCCAAAACCTAGTGTTGGTTCTAAACCGTGTGGGAAGTACGACAATTTTATTTTTTGGATTCTTAATTGCACTCGTCATCATGATCCCGGGTTTTACCCCAGGACAACTCATGAGTGCGTTAGGAATCGGTTCGGTCGCAATTGGTTTCGCATTTAAAGATATTTTCCAAAACTTGCTTTCAGGTATTTTGATTTTATTGAGCGAACCGTTCCGTATTGGCGATTCAATCGTGGTCAATTCACTTGAAGGAACTGTTGAAGATATCCAAATTCGTGCAACATTCTTACGCTCTCCAGATGGCCGTCGTATTGTTATTCCAAATGCCACTGTTTATACGAGTGCTTTAACTGTAAATACGGCTTATCAGCAACGACGTTGTGAGTTTGTAGTCGGCATTGGCTATGACGACGATGAACAAAAAGCTAAACAGATTATTTTAGATATTCTTAATAATGACCGAAATGTACTCAGTCAGCCTGCTTTCTCGGTTAACGTTACAGCTTTAGCAGATTTCTCGGTTAACCTGACTGTACGTTGGTGGGTTGATACCACTGAAACTGATATGTCCTCATCTACAAGCACAATCCAAGCTCAAGTCAAACAAGCTTTCAATGAGAACGGAATTAATATTCCTTACCCAATTCAGGAATTAAAAATGGCTTCAAATCAGCCACTTTTAAACCCAGAAGCATCAACTAAACAGACGACCTAAAATATAAGAAATAGACGTTTCAGTTCTTAAAATACGGTTGCCTAAGCTCACAGCTTGGCAGCCGTTTTTTGTGAGCAAATCAATTTCATAGGGAATAAAGCCGCCTTCGGGTCCAACGACTACACTGCACGCATGCGGAATATTAACTGGCATGCTCTGCTCGGCATACGGATGAGCCACATAGGCGGGACTTTCCTTTGAAATTAAGTTTGGTAAAACATCTTCAACAAAAGGTTTAAAGCGTTTATATAATTGAATTTCAGGAACAATGGTGTCGCCTGCTTGCTCAAGCCCTAAAGTCACATAGTTATCAAGTTGTTGCAAAAATGGAGTTTGCCAATAGCTTTTATCTACCCGATAACTATGAATCAAACTAATTCTTTCAACACCTAGAGTCACACTATCCATAATTAAACGGCGTAAAACTTTGGGCCTTGGTAACGCTACGATTAAATGTACTGGAAGTTTTGCAGGTACAACTTCTTCAGTAATAGGCCGTATACAAACTTCTTGCTCATTCATCGAAACAATTTCAGTGGTATAGCGTGCACCATTACGAACACCAACTTTTAGATTTTGGCCCACCGTAATATCAAGATGTTCACGTAAATGCTGCAATTGGCGTTTTGAACGGATTAACCATAAATCTGACTGAACATCATCAGGTTCTAGTAAAACGATATTCATGGTTTTTCGACCAAATACCGGTTAATTACTCCAATATGTTTTTGTAATGAACCTTGATTACGCTGCAAAACTTTATGCGCCTGCTCAACCACCTGCTTTGCTTCTTCAGGCTCGGCTAAACATGCCATCCAGATTGCTACAACTTGCTCAGCGTCTTGAGCAATGAGCACACCATTTTCATCAATAAATTCATCGACAATGGTTTGGAAATTAAAGTAACGAGGTCCAATTACGGTCGGTACATTTAAAACCATAGGCTCTAAAATATTATGCCCACCACCTGGCTCATTAAGTGATCCACCCACAAAACACACCTGACTTAAGGCATACCATAGCCAAAGCTCACCCATACTATCGGCTAGATAAACCTGTGTACTGGCGTGAATACTATGATTCATACTTCTACGATGAGTAATTAAATCTAGGTTTTGGCAAATTTCAAATACTTCATCAAAACGTTCAGGATGTCGAGGCACGACAATACAAACTAAATCTGGATCTGACTTTAGATAAGGTGCAAGTGCCTGCAAAATTTGTTGTTCTTCTGGCGCATGCGTACTGGCAATTGTTAGGACTTTACGCTGTCCCAAATACCATTGTTGTTGTAATTGCTCAGCCTGATTTATAAAAGCCTGTGGCGCATGGATATCAAACTTAATATTTCCAACTACCTGACTTTTTTGTTGATCTAAACCAAGTTCTACATAACGTTGTCGAGTTGCATTATCTTGTGCCAACACCCAGTCAATTTGTTTCAGCATTCCTGCCGTTAGACCTGAAACGCGGCTATAACCTTTTGCTGATTTTTCTGATAATCGCGCATTTAATAGTAAACAAGGAACCTGTTGTAGCTTGGCTTGATCAATTAAATTTGGCCAAAGCTCAGTCTCAACCAATGCTAAAAGTTTTGGCTGATACAACTCAAAAAATTGTTTTAAAAGATGCTTTTGATCAACAGGCAAATAAACTGCTTGAAATAGATCTAAATAAGGTGCTTTTAAAAATAATGATTTGGCACGCGCCTGCCCCGTCTTTGTTGTATTAGTAACTAATACAGGTTGACCGAGTTTAAGATAATGCTCGATTAAAGGCTGCGCAGCATTGGTTTCTCCAACCGAAACAGCGTGGAACCAAATTGCTCTTACATTTTTCGGAGACTCAAACGGCCCAAATCTTTCAAGACATTCCTGATTATATAATTCCTGGCTTTCTGCACGTCTTTTTATCCGCCATTGGTAAAAAGGTTTTAATAAATGGAGTGCGGTGTTGTACCAAAAAGGGGTCGCCAAGCGGTTTGCCTCAAATAGTCAAAGTTTAAAACTGGGGAAAATATAACATAGATAGAAAAAATGGCAGAGTTTCGATACCTAAACTCTACCATTACAAGAAAAGCGATTTACTTACTTAAGAAATGAACTAGGTCAGTAAGTCGAAATCTCAAAGATATTATGAAGCTTCTAGCGTTGGATAGTCTGTATAACCTTCAGCGCCTTTAGCATATAAAGTTGTTGGTTGAAGTTCATTTAATGGCAAGTCTTTTTCTAAACGCTGTAAAAGATCTGGGTTAGCAATATATGCTTTACCAAAAGATACAGCATCTGCCTGACCTTCACGCAAGATACGTTTTGCTGATTCTGGTGTTAGGTTCTCATTGGCAATCCATACACCATTAAATTTTTCGCGAAGTTTAGGACTAATACTATCAGCAGCTTCATATTCACGAGAGAAAATGAAAGCAACATTACGTTGGTTAAGTTGTTCAACTACATAACCAAAAGTTGCTAATGGGTTTTCATCTCCCATATCGTGTGAATCACCACGCGGTGCAATATGAACACCTACTCGGCCTGCGCCCCACACTTCAATAAATGCATCAACGACTTCTAATAATAAACGTGCGCGATTTTCAACAGGACCACCGTATTCATCATCACGTTGGTTGGTATTACTTTGAAGGAACTGGTCAATTAAGTAACCGTTCGCTGCGTGTAATTCAACACCATCAAAACCTGCTGCTTTAGCCAGTTCTGCTGAATGTTTGTATTGAGCAATAACTTCTTGAATCTCTTCAATTGAAAGTGCACGCGGTGTTACATAGGGACGTTTAGGACGTAATAAACTCACTTCACCCGCAGGTTGAATTGCACTTGGTGCAACAGGAATATCACCATCTAAAAGTTCAGGATGCGAAATACGGCCTACATGCCAAAGTTGAGCTACAATTTTTGAACCTTGAGCATGAACTGCCTCAATAATTTTATTCCAAGCTTGTGCCTGCTCTTGTGACCATAATCCTGGGGTGTCTGCGTAACCCACAGTTTTTGAACCAATTACTGTTGCTTCGGTCAAAATTAGACCAGCATTTGCACGTTGTTGATAGTATTCAACCATTAAATCATTAGGCACTCGGCTTTCACCACTACGCGCACGCGTTAATGGAGCCATTACCAATCGATTTTTGATTTCAAAATCACCAACCGTTAAAGGAGTATTGAGTTCAGCCATAATCGCCTCGACTTACACTTTTAATAATTTAAAGTGTTTGTTTTAAATGTTCGATATATTGCTGAATCAAAGCTTCGTTACGTGAAAAATAAGACCATTGACCATATTTTTGGACCTGAATAAGCCCCGCCTGTTGTAACACAGACAAATGATTGGACATTGTAGACTGAGCTACTTTACCCAAACGTTCAATATGACCTGCACAAACACCCTTCTCAAAACTACCACCACATTCTTCCACCGGTAAATAATGTGCAGGTTCTTTTAACCATTGCAAAATTTGCCGACGTAGAGGGTTGGAAAGGGCTTTGCTAATTGCATCAATATCCATAGGCTCAACACGTCTTTTAAACGAACAAAGCTTTGTTCAGCATTTCGAAAACATAATATCGCATTTTTTCGATATTCATATCTATTTTTTTCGATATTCATATCGCATTTTTTCGATTAACATTCGAAGACTGAACTGCTTTGCCGTTTTAATCGCTAAAAATCCAAGAGTTCTAAATATTCATAGATGAACTGTATTTAAACTAAAAGTTCAGCAGACTCTTATAAACCTTGTTTTAAACTCGCTTCGATAAAACGATCAAGGTCACCATCAAGAACAGCACCTGTATTAGAGTTTTCAACACCCGTACGTAAATCTTTAATACGAGAATCATCTAATACATATGAACGAATTTGGCTTCCCCAACCAATATCAGACTTCGAGTCTTCTAGAGCTTGAGCTGCTTCATTACGTTTTTGCATTTCCAATTCATATAAACGTGCACGTAACTGTTTCCATGCGTGGTCACGGTTAGCATGTTGCGAACGCTGGTTCTGACACGCCACCACAATACCTGTTGGAATGTGAGTCAAGCGCACAGCCGAGTCGGTTTTGTTAATATGCTGACCACCTGCACCAGATGCACGGTACGTATCGGTACGAACATCAGAAGGATTGATATCAATTTCAATATTGTCATCAACTTCTGGGGAAATAAATACCGCAGAGAATGAAGTGTGACGACGGTTGCCACTGTCAAATGGTGATTTACGAACTAAACGGTGTACACCTGACTCTGTGCGTAACCAACCGTAGGCATATTCACCTTCCACACGTATAGTTGCTGATTTAATACCGGCTACGTCACCATCAGACACTTCCATAAGTTCTGCTTTAAAGCCATGACGTTCAATCCAGCGCATATACATGCGTAAAAGCATAGACGCCCAATCTTGTGCTTCAGTACCACCTGAACCTGATTGAATCTCGACATAGCAAGGATTCGGGTCCATCGGATTGCTAAACATACGACGGAATTCAAGTTTAGCCAGTTCATCTTCAGCCGCACCAAGTTCTGCCTGAACATCTTCAAGCAAGCTTTCATCGTCAGCTTCTACAGCCAAATCTAACATCGCTTTTGCATCTTCAAGCTGTGTAGATAAGCCATCCAATACATTAATAACGTTTTCTAGTTCGCCCTTTTCTTTCGCCATCGCCTGAGCACGGCTTTGATCATTCCAGATCGCAGGGTCTTCTAACTCACGTAAAACTTCTTCTAAACGTTCTTTTTTCAGATCGTAGTCAAAGATACCCCCGTAGTGTTTGGCTACGATCAGTTAAGTCTTTCAATTGGTTTAGATAAGGATTAATTTCCACGCGAGTGTTCCCATAAGAGCAGATAAACAGTCAATTATTTTAGCATAGCTGCGGTTATCTACGAACCCGCTTTGTATTTCTCATCATATTTCACCAATTTGTTTTATAAATTTTCTTCAGTTCAATTTAAGATTAATTGGTAACATCCTCATACAAAATTGGGTACTTTTACAGCATTTTTTATGATCTACACAAAATCTCCTCAATTTTAATAAAATAAAACATTATGTTTTTATATTTTAAAATCAATATCTTAAATTAAATTACTTTACATAAATATCACACGGTTACAGTACGGTTACTTGCGCAAGATTGACGACAAAGCTTTTTCGTCTAGACTAAAAGTTGTAACAAAACATTTATAAAATCGCTTTTTAGAGGGGAGAGATTCCATGAAAAAACTAGCAATTGCATCAGCTCTTTTATCTGCACTCGCAGTGAGTGGCGCAGCAAACGCTTACCAAGCTGAAGTTGGTGGTTCTTACAATTATCTTGATCCAGACAACGGTAGCAGCGTAAGTAAATTCGGTGTTGACGGGACTTATTACTTTAATCCTGTTCAAACTCGTAACGCTCCACTTGCTGAAGCAGCTTTCTTAAGCCGTGCAAGTAACGTTAACGCCCTTATCAACTATGGCGATAACAGCGGTACAAAAGATACTCAATATGGCGTAGGTGTTGAATATTACGTTCCTAACTCAGATTTCTACCTTAGCGGTGATGTGGGTCGAAATGAGCGTGAAGTTGACAACACCAATATTGATAGCAAAGTAACGACTTATGCAGCTGAAGTAGGTTATTTACCAGCTCCAGGTTTATTACTTGCTTTAGGTGTTAAAGGCTACGACGAAAAAGACGGTAAAGACGGCG
The DNA here is from genome assembly GCF_000302435.1 of Acinetobacter sp. TG2027. NCBI lineage: Bacteria > Pseudomonadati > Pseudomonadota > Gammaproteobacteria > Moraxellales > Moraxellaceae > Acinetobacter > Acinetobacter sp. TG2027. Next base: position 77,224 of record NZ_AMJN01000035.1, read on the forward strand.
CTGATCCAACAGTTCGTGCTAAATACGTAACTCAAGTAGGCCAACATGACGTAAACCTTGAAGCGTTCGGTGCGTTTGGTGACCTAGACGAATATAAAGTTCGTGGTGACTACTACATCGACAAAACTTTAAGTGTTGGTGCTGATTACTACAACAACGACTTAACTGATAAAGATGAATTTGGTATCAATGCTAAAAAATTCTTAAATCAGCAAGTAAGTGTTGAAGGCCGTGTTGGATTTGGTGATAACGACAACACTTATGGTGTTCGTGCAGCATACCGCTTCTAATCAAGCCTAAAGTCATAAAAAATCCGCTCAATTGAGCGGATTTTTTTATTGGTTTAAATGTACGATGCGTAATTGTAAATTCACATTGCCATTAAATGCATTACGATCTATTTCATAGACCAAATGTACATGATCACGCATTGGGTCAAACTCAAAACGGCCCACTGCATTAAAAGCAATTGCATCAAAACTGTATTGGTCTAATGCTAATTTAAGCTTCAAATGCGTTTCTTTAAGCCAGCGATAATCAACAACTTTAAAATACCCCTCAAACTGAGGAAAAGGGAATTTTTGTCCCCACGGTCCTAACTGTTCTATCCAGTCTAAAGTGTCGAGTTGTAAGGCAGAAGCAGGGAGTTCTCCATCTGTCCATAACGTTGCTTGAAACAAAGATTCTTCCATTGCTGCAATGCAATTGGTAAATGCAGTTTTAAAAGCTTCGAAGTTTTCTTTACGTATGGTTAAACCTGCTGCTGCTGCATGACCACCAAAATGGCTCACCAATTCTGGATGTTGTTCAGCAACCTGTTCAATCGTATCTCGAATATGCACCCCATCAATTGAACGTGCAGATCCTTTTATATGAATACCATCTTCATCAGGTGCAAATACAATAGTGGGACGATGAAACTGCTCTTTTAAACGCCCCGCTACAATTCCAATCACACCTTGATGCCAGTTTTCTTCGAAGAGTATAAGAGCTGGAGGAATGTCTTCCTTTGAGAGCTGCAAGCTATCTAAAGCAGACAAGGCTTGTTGCTTCATCTCCCCTTCGATTTGACGGCGCTCTATATTTAATTGATTTAACTGTCTCGCGATTGGATAGGCAGATTCCATAGTGTCAGCTAATAAACATTCAATGCCTATACGCATGCTCTCCATGCGTCCAGCAGCGTTAATACGCGGACCTAAAACAAAACCTAAATCTTGTGCACGCAAAGATGAAGCCTCACGGCCAGCAATATCTAGCAACGCCAATATTCCGACTCGGCATTGATGTTGTTGAATACGTTTTACGCCTGCATCAACCAAAATGCGATTGTTATAATCTAGGACAGCAACATCGGCATACGTTCCCAAAGCAACCAAGTCTAGATATTGAGTGACTTTACTCGTACTTTTACCTTGCTTACTACGTAAACTTGCTAAATTGGCCAGCACATAAAATGCAACGCCAACACCTGCAAGCGCCTTACTTGGGAACTCACAACCTAACTGATTTGGGTTTACAACTGCTTCTGCAAGCGGTGTTTCTTTAGTGGTTAAATGGTGATCTGTAATAACCACTTCCATGCCCAGTGCGTGTGCCGCATCAACACCAGCATGGCTGGAAATCCCATTATCGACAGTAATTAATAAATCGGGTTGATAAGTTTGATGTGCAAGCTCTGCAATTGCTGGAGTAAGTCCATAACCGTATTTAAATCGGTCTGGAACCAAATATTCGACTTGTGCTCCCATATCGCGAAGCACCAATACCATTAACGCTGTACTGGTTGCTCCATCGGCATCGTAGTCGCCAACAATAACAATTTTTTTCTGCTCATCAATAGCTTGATCTATTAATGCCACAGCAGTTTCTAATCCCTTGAGCTGTGGAGCTAATAAATTCTTAAGCTTTAACTCTAATTCCTGTTCAGATTGTACCCCACGCCTTGCCAAAATTTCGGCAATAAACGGAGGCACGCCCTGAAACTGTTCAGGGCGTGTCAATAAAGGTCTTTGTTTGATTTGTATTTTTGTCATTTAAGGCATCAGTCGGTGCAACGTCCATTGACCGTCGATTTTTTCATAACTCAAGCGGTCATGTAAACGATTTGGTCGCCCTTGCCAGAATTCATAATAATCTGGCTGCAGACGATAACCTCCCCAGAACTCTGGCTTATCAAGCACTTCACGACTTGTAACTTGCTGTTGTAAATCTTGAAAACGTTGCTGTAACAGCTCTCGGCTTTCAATCTTACCACTTTGCGGCGTACTGATATGCGCTGCAATCTGGCTATCACGTGGTCGTTTACGATAGTAATCTGTAGACTCTTGCTCAGCAATTTTGACTACTTGACCACCAACTCGCACCTGACGCTCTAGACTTGGCCAGTAAAATAATAATTCGGCATATGGATTTTCTGCCAAATCGATACCTTTCTGACTGTCGTAGTTAGTATAAAAATCATACCCAGCTTCTGTAGCCCCACGTAACAAAACTGTTCGAACATGAGGTCTGCCATTCGCACTTGCTGTCGCTAATGACATTGCATAGGGTTCATGCAAATTGGCTGCTAGAGCATGGTTAAACCAACCAAGAAACTGCTGATGAGGATTAGATTCAACCTGCCCCTCATGCAATTCTCCTTGCTCGTAGCTTAAGCGTAATTCACTTAAATCTTTAATGACATCACTCATGTCATGCACCTTATGCGACTTGTGCTTGTGAACGAACAGAATCTGCTAAATGCTGAGCTAAAGCATTCACTTCTTGCTCATCATCACCTTCGACCATAACACGAATTACAGGCTCTGTTCCTGACTTACGAATCAAGATTCGTCCACGTCCTTTGAGCTGTGCTTCTGCTTTATCAAACTCAGCAACCAATGCAGGAATAGAATACGGATCAAGCATTTGTTCTAAACGTACATTCACAAGAATTTGTGGGAATAGTTTAAAGCCTTGAACCAGTTCATGAAGAGCCTTATTTTGCTCGACCATCACGGTTAAAACTTGAAGTGCTGCAATAATCGCATCACCTGTCGTACTCTTGTCTAAAGTTAGAATATGACCAGATGGTTCCCCACCAGTAACCCAACCATTTTCTTCTAGGGCTTGTAATACATAACGGTCACCAACCTTAGCCCGAACAAAACCAACATTCGCTTTTTCAAGTGCGACTTCGAGTGCCATGTTACTCATGACAGTACCCACTACGCCTGCTGGCTTATTTTGAGCCTGAGTCGCTAAAATATATAAGATATGGTCACCATCAATTAAGTTACCAAACTTATCGACCATCACGACACGGTCAGCATCACCATCAAAGGCAATCCCTAAATCTGCTTCGTGCTCAACTACAGCTTTTTGTAGTTTTTCAGGATGTGTTGAACCACAACCTTCATTAATATTTAAACCATCTGGCTCATTATATAAAGCAACAACTTTTGCCCCTAACTCACGGAAAACCGAAGGACCAACGCTATACGCCGCACCATGAGCACAGTCCAACACAATCTTTAAATTATTTAAGTCAAAGTGGTAAGGGAAAGTAGATTTACAAAATTCGATATAGCGACCATTCGCATCATTTACACGAACACTTTTACCTAAGTTTGCCGTGTCCTCAATAAACAAATCTTTTTCTAATTCGAGGTTAATTTCTTCTTGTAGAGCATCTGGTAATTTTTTACCTTCGCTTGAGAAAAATTTAATACCATTATCAAAATATGGGTTATGTGATGCAGAAATCACGATACCTGCATGCGCATGTAAAGCACGAGTAAGGTGCGCAATTGCTGGGGTCGGTAATGGGCCAAGCAAATGAACATATACGCCAGCAGCGTTTAACCCCGCCTGCAAAGCAGACTCTAAAATATAACCAGATAAACGAGTGTCTTTTCCTAATACAACAAGTGGCTTATTTTTTGGACTCGTTCGTTTTAATACCTTCCCTGCAGCAAAACCGAGTTTTAAAGCAAACTCTGGAGTAATAGGCATTTGCCCAAATTTTCCACGAATACCATCCGTTCCAAAATAACTCATAGCTTATCTCATTTTTACGCCACTTCAGCCGTGGCTTACTTCATATATGGCAATTCCGCCATATCTCTTTTCGTCAGATTTACTTTACACCAAAAACAAAAAGCCGTCAGTGTAATGACGGCTTTCTTCATTGTTTTGGTTACGAAAATCTAACCAACACGATAGTTTGGAGCTTCTTTAGTAATCGTTACATCATGAACATGTGACTCAGACATGCCTGCTGAAGTAATTTTCACAAATTTCGCATTTTGGCGAAGATCTTCAATCACAGCTGAACCTGTATAACCCATCGATGAACGTAAACCACCCATCATTTGATGAACGATGTTACCCATTGGACCTTTATATGGAACACGGCCTTCGATTCCTTCTGGTACTAACTTCTCAGCACCCGCTTTTGAATCTTGGAAATAACGGTCAGCAGAACCAGTTGCTCCCGCCATTGCACCTAATGACCCCATACCACGATATGCTTTGTAGTAACGACCTTGGAAAAACTCAACTTCGCCTGGCGCTTCTTCAGTACCTGCAAGTAATGAACCAACCATGATCGTACTTGCACCCGCACCGATCGCTTTTGCCATATCGCCAGAGAAGCGGATACCGCCATCTGCAATTAAAGGAATTTGATCTTTTAGTGCACTAGCAACGCTGTCAATCGCAGAAATTTGTGGCATACCGATACCAGCCACAATACGTGTTGTACAGATAGAACCAGGGCCAATACCTACTTTTACAGCATCTGCACCTGCATCTAATAATGCTAATGCAGCATCACCAGTTGCAATGTTGCCACCAATCACTTGTACTTGAGGGAAGTTTTGTTTCACCCAACGTACACGTTCAATTACACCAGCAGAGTGGCCATGTGCTGTATCAACAACAATTACGTCAACACCAGCTTCAACCAATGCTTCCACACGACTTGGTGTATCAGCACCAGTACCTACCGCAGCACCAACACGTAAACGACCAAGATCATCTTTACAACTGTTTGGATAGCTCTCAGCTTTGCGGAAGTCAGTTACTGTAATTAAGCCTTTAAGTTCGTTGCTCTCACCAACGACTAAGACTTTTTCAATACGGTGTTTTTGCAATAATGCTTGAATATTTTCTTTAGACTCGCCTTCACGTACAGTTACTAAACGATCTTGGCCTGTCATGATGTTGCTAACAGGTTGCTCTAAATTGGTTTCAAAACGCGTATCACGGCCTGTCACAATACCAACAACCTTGCCGTCTTTAACAACAGGTACACCACTAATGTTATTAGCGCTGGTGATTGCGATGAGTTCACGTACTGTAGTTTCAGGCGTTACAGTGATAGGATCTTTCACCATACCCGCTTCGAATTTTTTCACACGGCGTACTTCTGCAGCTTGAGCAGCAATATCCATGTTTTTGTGCAAAATCCCGATACCACCATTTTGTGACATAGCAATCGCCATACGTGACTCAGTCACTGTATCCATTGCAGCTGAAACTAATGGGATATTTAAATGAATGCCGCGAGTTAAACGTGTCTTTAAAGAGACATCTTTTGGGAGAACAGTAGAGTAGGCAGGAAGTAATAAGACATCATCGAAGGTTAGCGCTTCTTGAACGATGGTCAGCATAACAATCTCACTGGTAAATTCCGTGAGCTATTATAAACAAATTTCAATGCAATTTTCATATTATCTTTGCCTTTTTCAGCAATAGATATAGAGCTTCTCCAAATAATTCCCACTTATTATAGTTTTAACGTTATTTTTTAATCGAGGTTTTTGCAACCCAGAATTTTATCTGGGTTGATCATTAGTCATAATATTTAGGTAGGACAGCTAAAAATTTGCTCAGTCATTAAATCTACGCCGCATGGCAAGGTCTCAATCCAGTCTAAAAACTGATTGACCATTTCTTTACCCATAAATGGACTACCGTGCTGAGGCACAATCATTTCAATATCCATTTGGCGCACCATATTGACCCACAAACGGATAACTTTGTTGGAACACATATAGCGTTGGTGAAAAGCCTTCATTTTCATGACATGCGTATCGAAATCTTTTAAAGGCTGATTAGCATCTTCAACAATCGAGGCACCCATATCGCCAGAAAACAGAATCTTAGCAACTGGATCATAAAACTGAAAATTACCCACCGAATGTAAGAAGTGAGCGGGAACTACCACAAGCTTGGATTCTCCTAGAGTAATCACTTGGCCGCGGTCAGGTAATTCAATAAGACGATCTTCCCAATTCCCTTTCATTCGCTCACTCATAAATGAGGAATTTAGGTGTGGTAAAAAACGTGCCCATAATTTTGACGCAACAACTTTAGCATCGGTATAAACCAGCCAGCGTGGCATTGAGGTAATAATGTCCGGATCTTGATGTGAGGCCATCACATAGTCCAGATTTTTCAAACGTGTATATTTATTTAATTCCATCGTTAATGGAACGTAGGTCAAATCACCACCCGGGTCTATTACAGCAGCGCGTTCATGATCAATAATTAAAAATTGATTGGCTTGAATGCCTTCCCCTTTAACCAAGCTGGTAAAACTAATACATTTATGTACGCCATTATCAAATAATATCTGCGATGTTGTTTTTTCAAACCCCATACAATTCCCCAAAAAAACTTTAAATATTAGATATTTTTATATCCATAATAAAATAATGGGATTCAACAACTCATGCAATGAATTACTTTATCTTTCTCATAATATTTTAAAATTGATTTTGGTTTTCTTATTTTATAAATGAATCATAATGTTATTTAAAATTAACCCACAATAAATTAAAATAATTCTCATTATCAAATTTACTTTTTGTGCTGCTTAGGCCTCCCATGAATCAACCCTTCCGTTTTTCAACATCAAAAACATTGTTAGCAGTTGCTATTTTTACTTCGATGACAGCAAGTCACGCTGAAGAAATAACAGAACAACAAAACTCAACCAGTGTTCTCCCCACTATTTCTGTTCAAGCGCAAAAAGAAAGCTCTTCACCTTACGTCGCAACGAAAGCAAACTCTGCCTTAAAATCAGACGCACCTTTATTTAAAACTGCTCAGTCGGTTTCAGTGGTGACCCGTGAGCAACTTGACCAAAAACAAGCAAAGACACTTACAGATGCACTTGAAGGCGTTGCAGGTGTTGGAGCTGGGAAACTTGGTCGTCGTGGTTGGGATGATTTCATTATTCGAGGACAAACTTCTTCTGATTCAGTTTATGTAGATGGTTTAAGAATTGGTCAAAGCTCTCCAACTCCATCTGTAGCAGCTGAAATATCAGGCATGGATCAGGTACAAGTTTTAAAAGGGCCTGCATCTATTAATTTTGGTTTGGTTGCTCCAGGAGGTATGGTCAACTTAGTGACTAAACGCCCTCAAGCTGAAAGCTTTGCTCGGGCCACTATGACTTATGGCAGCTACAGCCTTAAAGAAGGTACGTTCGATCTAAACTATAGTCCTAATAATAGTGAAAAAGGTGCTTTCCGTTTAAATGGTCGTATCTCAGACCAAGATGACCCAACAGATTATGTATATTTTAAAAATTACTACATCTCTCCCTCTTATAACTTTGACTTAGGGGATAACACTGATCTCTCTGTCATCGCAAGCTATCAGCATCGCGAATACATCCGTCAACAAGGTTTACCTGTCATTGGTACATTAAAAGACAATCCCAACGGGGCTATAGACCGAAGTTTATATATTGGCGATCCTAACTTTGGTAAATATGAAGCAGATGTTTACCGCACAGGTTATACCTTTAAACACGCTTTTGATAATGGTTGGAACTTTAATCAGAACTTTGCCGTACAAAAAACTGAAATGGATGGTACTGCTGTCTTTGCTCGCACGGGCAACAACTTTTGGGCAAAAAACAAACAAGGTGAAATCGACTACACAACCATTAGCCGTAAAAATAATAGCCGCCACCAAATTATTGATAATTTAAGCTTTGCCATCGATAACCGTTTCAATAAACAGTTTGATTTATATGGCATGCAGCACGACCTTAATATTGGGGTAGATGCTTTTCAGGAAAAAAGTGATTACACCAACAACCGTTGTAATGTCGGGGATTTAAACATATATGCTCCTGTATATGGGCAAACTGTTACCTGTTCCAATCCTATCAGCAACCACGATATTAACCGCTTAAAATACACAGGATTATATATTCGTGACCGTATTCAGCTTAATGACCAATTACTTTTAAGCTTATCTGGTCGTCAAGACTGGGCGCAAACTCAAACTACAAGTCTGGTTAACAGCAACACGAGTAAACAGTCTGATGAAGCATTTACGGGCAGCGCCTCTGTCATGTATACCCTTAATGACATTGTGGCTCCTTATGTCAGCTATGCCACCTCGTTTACCCCAAATAGCGGTACTGATGTAAATAACAATCCGTTCAAACCTGAAGAAGGGAAACAGGTTGAAGTCGGAATGAAATTACAAAGCCCAGATCAACGAGTTCAAGGTGCTATCGCTTGGTATGACCTAAAACGTCAGAATGTTGTAGTTAATGATCCAATTAATACGAGTGAGAAAGTTCAGCGTGGCGAACAATTAACTCGTGGTATCGAGACTGAGCTAAGCGCAGAAATTTTAGAAGGTTTAAAATTAACGGCTGCCTATACCTACACAATTGATGCTGAAATTAGTAAAGATGCAAATGTGAGCAATGTAGGAAAAGCACTCGATAATATTCCTGAACATGCTTACAGTCTGTCGGCTCGTTATAAATTTGACCCTGCCTCAAAACTTGGTTGGTATATCGGTGGTGGATTCCGTGGTGAAACTTATAAAACTATGGATAAGCTAGATGTCCATATTCCAGGCTATACCGTATTTGATACAGAAGCTGGCTATGATGCAGGATATTGGGGTGCTCAACTAGCAATCCGTAATCTATTCGATAAAGATTACTATGCAGGTGCCTTAAATGAAAATTTGGTGACTTTAGGTAATCCACGTCAAATTAACTTTACTGTGAAATTTAACTATTAAAATTACCTATAAAAAAACGCACTCGATTCGAGTGCGTTTTTTTCGCAGCTTAAAATGCGTTAGAAAAAATAATGCTGTACTAAAGTAGAGATACCTACAATTAAGAAAATAGCAGCACCAATTTTATGAATGAGCGAGATAGATAAACGTTCAGCCAATTTATTACCAATAAATACAGCTGGCGCATTGGCAATCATCATCCCTAAGGTTGTACCTAACATCACCCAAAAAATGCTGTCATAACGTGCAGCTAAAGCGACTGTTGCAATTTGGGTTTTGTCACCAATTTCAGCTAAGAAAAATAAGATGAAGGTAGCACCAAAAACACCAAATTTTTGCCATCTGTTAATACTATCCGTTTCATCGTCTAACTTATCTGGAATAAGCATCCAGAAAGCCATACCAATGAAGCCAGCTGCAAGAACCCAGACTAAAATTTCGGGGCTCAACACGGTCGTAATCCACTGTCCAAGTACAGCAGAAATACCATGATTAATTAGAGTAGCTAAAAGAATCGCAATAAGAATAGGGATTGGCTTACGGAAACGTGCAGACAGTAAAAGGGCCAATAATTGGGTTTTATCGCCCATTTCAGCAAGGGCAACAATCGAAGTAGAAATCAGAAATTCTTGCATGTCGTTTCTCTGGCTAGCATAAATGCCCATGACCTACCCCTCCTGCTAGCCAAATATCTGCAGAGTGGTAAATCAAAGGTCTTGCCAACTCAGAAACGATGAGACGTTTAAGCTATGATGACCATGTTCTGTTGAACAATTATGTTGATCATCACCTATTCATTTAGAAATGAATAGCGGCTACTCCCCAATGAAGTATGCGTTTATTATATTCGAGTAGTTCTATTTTTCAAACATTCAGGCAAAAAATTTTATCCACGCCCAAACTAACAATCGCCCTAGACCCAATAATAAAGCTAAACCAATACTTAAGTTAATAAATCCAAAATGATTAATGCCAGTTACGTGCTGAGATTGAAATTCAAATGGCAAAATAAGCATTGCTAGAAATACTTCCAAGCCCATTGCAACGTAAGTCATCCATTCCCAAGGAAAGTGTAAAACACTGACCCATACCCCCATTAATAAAAATACAATTAATAGAATCGGCACCATGATTTTTAAAAATCCCACCATTCATTCTTTCTCCTTTACCGACTAACGAGAAATTTCTCCTCTCTCGACACTTCATTTTTCGTCCTTAGATTAACTTAAAACCAATTAAATTAAATATCAAAATAAAACCCCGCCGAAGCGAGGTTTTAATGATTCATTTAAAAATATTAGATTAATAAAGTACGAATATCTTTAAGAAGTTTCGTAAGCTTATTAGTAAAGCGAGCAGCATCTGCACCATTAATTACACGGTGGTCATAAGACAACGACAACGGCAACATTAAGCGTGGATCAAAGTCTTTACCATTCCAAACCGGTTGCATCGTTGCAGGTGAAATACCTAAAATTGCAACTTGTGGCCAGTTCACAAGAGGTGTAAATGCTGTACCACCAATTGCGCCTAAACTTGAAATGGTGAAATTCGCACCTTGCAAATCTTTCGGTGTTAATTTCTTATCACGCGCTTTTTGACCTAACACACCCAATTCAACTGCAATTTGCTTAATTGATTTTTGGTCTGGGTTACGAAGTACTGGCACAGTTAAACCATCAGGTGTTGCTACCGCAATTCCCATATGGATTTCATTGCGCAAGAGCACTGATTTACCGTCATCAGATAGATGACCTGCAAACTCACGCTCTTCTTTTAACAAGTACGCAACCGCTTTGATAATGAATGCCATAATTGTCAGGCTGATACCTTCTTTTTTGAAGTTGCCTTTCAGTTCATTACGCCAATCTTCTAACTCAGTAATATCAGCCAAATCAAACTGGGTGACTTGCGGAATAAAGTTGTTCAACGACAATTGCGGAATTGATACTTGCTGCAAACGCGTCAGTACTTTTTCTTCCACACCACCAAACGCAGTAAATTCAGGAAGCTTTGGCAAACCCGAAACCGCTGGTGCAGCCGCAGCAACTGGCGCCGCTTGCGGTGCAGTTAAACGACTCTTCACATAAGCAAAGATATCTTCTTTAACAACACGGCCATGCTCACCAGAAGTTTTAACTTGTGACAAAATCACGCCAAGTTCACGAGCAAGCTTACGAACAGCAGGGCCTGCATATACTTTAGCATTTTCAGCTTCTTGCTCTTTCGTTAACTTATCAGCACCAGATGTTGACGCTACAGGCTCAGACTGAGTCGCAGCAGGAGCTGCTGCTTTAGGCGCTGCTGCCTGCGGAGCTGGAGCTGATTCTGCTTTCGCCGCTGGTGCAGCAGCAGGTGCTTGGCCTTCAGCTTCAATTGTTGCCAGCAATACACCTTGTGAAACTTGTTGGCCTGCTTGCAAGTGAATTGCTTTCACAACACCAGCAACAGTACTTGGAACTTCCACAGTTGCTTTATCTGACTCAACAACAACAAGGCTTTGGTCTACATCAACTTTGTCACCAACCTGAACCAAGATTTCAGCAACAACTGCTTTATCTACACCCAAATCAGGAACGTTAATATCAACCGGTCCAGATTGAGCAGCAGTCGATGCTACAGTTTCTTGCTGAGCTGGTGCAGGTGCTGCCGCTGGAGCTTCTGTTGTAGAAGCAGGAGCTTCTGCTTGCGCACTTGATGCAGACGTTGTTTTCACTTTAATGAGCACAACACCTTCTTTAACTGTATCGCCTTCTTTAACTTGAATGCTTTCTACAGTACCTGCAACACTGCTTGGTACTTCTACAGTTGCTTTGTCAGACTCAACCACAACGATGCTTTGTTCAACATCGATTTGTTCGCCAACTTTTACTAAAATCTCACCAACTAGTGCTTTTTCAACACCAATATCGGGAACTTGAACTTCAACCACTTGGCTGGTTGTTGCCGTTGCTGATTGAGCAGCAGTTGAAGGCTGTTGAGCCGCTGCTGGTGCAGCTTTTGGAGCTTCTTCTGCTTGAGCTACTGGTGCAGCACCAGCAGCTTCAAGTTCAAGCAATACCGTACCTTCAGTTACGCTATCACCTTCTTTAATTAAGATGCTTTTTACCACACCTGCTGAAGTGCTAGGCACTTCAACAGAGGCTTTATCTGACTCAAGCAAAACAAGGCTGTCATTTTCTGCAATGCTGTCGCCAACTTTTACTAAAATTTCAGCAACAACTGCTTTATCTACACCAATATCAGGGGTCTTAATTTGCATGCTTAGTTCCCCTCACCTGTTTGCGTTTCATTATATTCAGCAACTGCCTGAACTTCTGGATGCGCTTGAGGAGCCCATGCCACTGGACGGTCAGTATCTAACTCAAAGTTAGAAATTGCGTCTTTAACTAAACGTGCGTCTACTTCACCTTCGTCAGCTAATTTTTTCAAAGTAGCAACAACGATATGTGCAGCATCAACACCAAAGAAACTACGTAAATTAGCACGTGTATCTGAACGACCGTATCCATCTGTACCTAATGCAACAAATGGGCGACCATCTGGAAGATAAGCACGGATTTGTTCGCTGTAAGCACGCATATGGTCTGTTGCTGAAACAACGATACCTTCTGTGCCACGTAACTGTTTAGATACCCAAGACTCTTTCACTTCTTCAGAAAGTGGGTGTAAACGGTTGTATTCTTCACATGCCATACCATCACGTGACAACTCATTGAAGCTTGTTACACTCCAAACGTTTGAATGGATTTGGTATTCATCACGTAAGATTTTCGCAGCTTTGATTACTTCACGAAGAATTACACCTGAACCAAGTAATTGGACAGTTGCTTTTTCATCTTTTTCGAACAAGTACATACCACGTTTAATGCCCTCCTCAGCGCCTTCAGGCATTGCAGGATGCTCGTAGTTTTCGTTCATTACAGTTAAGTAGTAGAACACACGCTCTTGGTTCACATACATACGTTGTAAACCGTCGTGTACGATTACAGCTAATTCATAACCAAAACATGGATCATAAGATACACAGTTTGGAATAGTGTTCGCCAAGATATGTGAATGACCATCTTGGTGCTGTAGACCTTCACCGTTCAACGTTGTACGACCAGCAGTTGCACCTAACAAGAAACCTTGAGCTTGCGCATCACCAGCTGCCCATGCAATGTCACCAATACGTTGGAAACCGAACATTGAGTAGTACATATACATTGGAATCATTGGCAAGTTATTCGTTGAATAACTTGTTGCCAACGCAGCCCATGCACTCATCGCACCAGCTTCGTTAATCCCTTCTTGAAGCATGTGACCGTCACTTGCTTCACGGTAATGCATTAATTGTTCTTGGTCTTCTGGGGTATATTTTTGGCCGTGAGCGGCATAGATACCGAGCTGACGGAACATACCTTCTAGACCAAAAGTACGTGCTTCATCTGGAACGATTGGTACTACGCGGTCTTTAATCGCTTTTTCTTTGAGTAAAGAAGCAATTAAACGAACCATCACCATAGTGGTAGATTGTTCTTTACCACCTGAACCATTTAATACAGCATCAAATACAGATAATTCAGGAATCGCTAAAATTTCACTCTCTTTACGACGTGCAGGTAGGTAACCACCTAACGCTTCACGACGCGCCTTCATGTACTTCATTTCTGGAGAGTTTTCACTTGGGCGATAGAATGGAAGCTCTTCTAACTTATCGTCTGTAAATGGAAGATTGAAACGGTCACGTACATATTTCAAAGAGTCGATCTGCATTTTTTTGATTTGGTGAGTTTTGTTCACCGCTTCAATTTCTTCAGACAAACCGTAACCTTTAACAGTTTTCGCAAGAATAACTGTTGGTTGACCTTTAGCTTTCATTGCTTCTGCATAGGCAGCAAACACTTTGTAAGGGTCGTGACCACCACGGTTAAGATTATCGATATCTTCATCGCTTAAATCTTTTACAAGTTCCGCAGCTTCTGGGTACTTGCCAAAGAATTTCTCACGTGTGTATGCACCACCTTTTACTTGATAGCGTTGGTATTCACCATCAACTGTCTCTTCCATTACCGCTTTTAAAGCGCCTGTGCTGTCTTTTGCAAGTAGTGGATCCCAATGACGACCCCATACCACTTTAATGACACGCCAGCCCGCACCACGGAATAAAGATTCTAGTTCTTGAATGATTTTACCGTTACCACGTACAGGACCATCTAAACGCTGTAAGTTACAGTTAACAACCCAGATAAGGTTATCAAGCTTTTCACGACCAGCAAGTGAAATAGCACCAGTACTTTCTGGCTCATCCATCTCACCATCGCCAAGATAAGCCCAAACTTTACGATCTTCTTCTTTGATCAAGCCACGGTTCATCAAATATTTTTGAATATGTGCTTGATAAATCGACATGATTGGACCAAGACCCATTGATACGGTTGGGAATTGCCAATAGTCAGGCATTAAATATGGATGCGGATAGCTTGGTAAACCGTTACCGCCAACTTCACGGCGGAAATTACTTAACTGTTCTTCAGTTAAACGTCCTTCAAGGAATGAACGTGCATAAATACCAGGAGCACAGTGCCCTTGGTAATAAATCATATCTCCGCCAAAGCTATTGCTGTTTGCGCGGAAGAAATGGTTAAAACCTACGTCATATAATGTTGCACTTGATGCGAAGCTCGCCAAGTGTCCACCTAAATCATCACCTGTTTTATTCGCGCGAAGTACCATTGCTAAGGCATTCCAACGAATCAATGCACGAATACGGCGTTCCATATCTTGGTCGCCTGGCATTGCAGGTTGTTCTTCAACAGAAATTGTATTTAAGTAAGGTGTATTGAGACGTTGAATTGGAACATGCTTAGCAATTGCTTGTTGGTAAAGTTTTTCCAACAAGAATGCCGCTCGTTCAGTTCCCATATGTTGTAAAACTGAATCGAATGCATCTTGCCATTCTTGGGTTTCTTGTGCGTCGGAGTCACCGTAAAACGCCATAATTCACCTGTTCCTTGTTCTCTAATCTACTTTGTATTTTTACCACGTTTTACCCCTTTCAAGTTATTGCCTCGGGTGAATGTGAGGGGGCCCTATTATTTTCTGAATGAATAGTCATTGACCGAGCAGTAAACAAAATAACAAAAAAACGCCAATAATGGCGTTTTTTTATACAATCTTTGCGTTAAAAAAGGTTTAGCTTAGTTTTAGATTCATAAATTTAATAACCTTACCTTTTTAACTATGCTTTTATGGAAGCATCGCCAAGTAAGTAGTTGGGTTCTTACGTTGACCATCTTTTACTACTTCATAATGCAAATGTGGACCAGTACAGCGACCTGTACACCCTACATTAGCAATATGTTCACCTGCAGAGACTTGGTCGCCTACACGCACCATTAGACGTGAAGCATGAGCATAACGCGTTAAATAACCATTGCCGTGGTTAATTTCAACATATTGACCATAGCCAGTGCCCCAGCCAGATTTAGTTACAATACCTGGGCCTGTAGCATAGATTGGCGTACCACTCGGAGCAGCCATATCTAATCCGCCATGATGTTCTGCACGACCACCCATAGTGCGGCCACCAAAGTTTGAAGAAACTCGTACAGTATCAGGAAGAGGGTGAGAAACTAACCAAGAGTAAGAATTTGAAGAAGAGGCATTAAAAGAATTTTTTGCGGTTGTGTTACCGTACTTCTTTGCGAGCGACTCATTGTTGAGTTCAACTGTTTTTTGGCGTAAGGTCACTGAAACTTTCGCACTCGCCGGAAGATCTAAATCATCGGGATGAGTATATGAACCTTGAGATAATGTTTTTGATAGCTGTTCCAATCGATCTGAGTCAGTAGATTGGTTAATTGTTTGATAATCTGCAAAAGCAACTGATGCTGCCGAAGCGGCAAGTGAAAACGCTAATAAAATACGACGCGTGTGCATAAAAACCTCTTGAAACTGTTCTTACTCAAGTTCCTTATGATCTCTTCCTTGATATCGATTGAAATGAACGCTTAAGATTAAGACAAGAATCCATCCGAGAATGACCATGTCTAAACCCGATAACGTTTTTCAACAAACCGGAAAACACATAAAAACAGGAAACCTTACGTTTCTAACAACGCAAGTCGCGCAATGGCAAAGACTTACGAAAATTATCCAACCCTTATTGCCCCAACCGGAACAATGGCAGGTCGTGTGTTATCAAAATGGCTCTTTAATCATTACTGGTGAAAATCAAGCGATGATTAGTCAACTCAGCTATTTACAGAACCAATATGTATCTAAATTATCTCAGCTTGAAGGGTTAAAAGACTTACAACGAATTCAGGTCCGATTGAGAAATAAAAATATTCCAAATGTACCCTCATCTGAGCCATCTAAACCCATTCCCCCGGAAACACAAGAAATGTTACGTAGTGCAGCCGACTTCGTGAGCGACCCTAAGCTTAGCCAAGCTTTACTACGTTTGGCAAGCAATAAAAAATGACGAGCTTTCTATTTCTTAATTAGAATCATTATTATTATGTGATTATAATCACACTTTTTAATGTTACATTATAACGTAGCCAAGTAAAGACAAGGACTTATATCACGCTCACATATGGAATTGGACATTGACTCTCGTCATCAAATGTTACAATTTCATAATTACTCGGATCACTTTGAACATTGCGTAACAACTGATTATTTAAAGCATGTCCTGATTTATAGCCATCAAACTTGGCAATAATTTGATGACCAAGCAAATACAAATCACCAACTGCATCTAAAATCTTATGTCTAACAAATTCATCAGCGAAACGTAAACCTTCTTCGTTGACGACCCCTGTATCATCTACACCAATTGCATTATCTAAGCTTGCACCTAGTGCTAAATTGTTTGCTTTCAGGTAGTCCAGATCTTTCATGAAACCAAAAGTACGTGCTTCACTGACCTCATAAACAAAAGTTTCGGTCGAAAAGTCGATCGTCGCAGATTGATATTCTTTAGCAAATGCCGGATGGTCAAAATCAATCGTGAAATTTAATTGAAAACCATTGTGAGGGCTGAAAATTGCTTTCTTATCATCGATAAGTGCTTCAACTGGTTTTAATATTCTTATGAATTTTTTCGGTGCATCCAATTCACGCAATCCACCTTGCATTAAAAGGTAAATAAATGGACCAGCACTACCATCCATAATTGGAACTTCAGAAGCAGATACCTCAACAATAAGGTTATCAATTCCTAAACCTGCAATCGCACTCATTACATGCTCAATTGTGCCTACTTTTATATCTCCGGTTACCAAGTTGGAGCACATAAAAGCTTCTTGAATGAGCAATGCATTAGCAGGGATATCGACGGGCGGATCCAAATCGATACGGCGAAATACAATACCTCCATCCACGGTATGTGGAATGAAATTGATCATCACTTTTTGACCGCTATGAAGACCTATTCCACTCGCTTTTACCACACGATTGAGAGTACGCTGTTTCACCATGCTTTGTAACTTCTTTTTTAAAACCGCTATACGTTAGCATATTTAGTCATTGATCAAAAATAAAAAAGGCAGTGTTTAAACACTGCCCTTCATTAAATCTAATGATAATTTACTTACGTTGCTGATTTTTCAAGTAATCTTGAATACTCATTGGAGAAGAACGCGGAGTAGAACTTGCTGTGCTACTGACTTCATTATCGGCGTTTTGACGCTTATTAATTGCAGGAACGTCATCTTCATCAACAGATTGAGCTGATTGAGACGATGCATGGCTTACCGTATTACGTTTTCTTGGTTCAGCATCTGCTGCATTACGAGTTAAACCAGTTGCAATCACTGTTACGCGTAATTCATCACGTGCATCTGGATCAAATACTGTACCGTAGAAGATTTCGCCTTCATCAAGGTCAACAATCTGGTTCACAACGTCAGTAATGATTTCAGTCTCACGTAGCGTAATATCATCACCACCCGTAATATTAATTAACACGCCCTTGGCATTAATAATATTTACGTTATCAAGTAATGGACTACGGATCGCTTGTTCAGCAGCTTGACGCGCACGATCTTCACCACGACCTAAACCAGCACCCATCATTGCGTAACCGCGAGTACTCATTGCAGTTTTCAAATCGGCGAAGTCAAGGTTAATGTGACCACGGTTAACAACTAAGTCAAAGATACTACGTACGGCATTTAACAATACATCATCAGCTTTTTTATAAGCATCTTTCATTGAAATATCGCCATATACGCTCAATAAGCGTTGGTTAGGGATAATAATCAATGAGTCGACATGTGCTTCAAGTGCTTCAATACCACGTTCAGCAGACTTTAAACGACGGCGGCCTTCAAAGTTAAATGGTGTTGTAACTACACCAACAGTCAAAATGCCCATTTCTTTGGCAACTTCAGCCACAACAGGCGCTGCACCAGTACCCGTACCACCACCCATACCAGCGGTAACGAAAACCATATCCGTACCTTCAAGGTGGTGACGGATGATTTCACGGCTTTCTTCTGCTGCAACTTGCCCTACTTCAGGGTTAGCACCAGCACCTAAACCACGTGTACTTTGCTCGCCTAACTGAATTTTGAAAGGTGCATTCATACAGTCCAGTGCTTGTTTGTCTGTATTGGCACAAACGAATTTAACACCTTGAATATCAGACTGCACCATATGTTGAACGGCATTACCGCCACCACCACCTACACCAAATACAGTGAAACGGGCTTGACCGTTGCCATCGTTTAGTTCATCTTCTATAAATTCAAATGAGGCCATGACCTTTAGGGTTCCTAATACATTATGGCAGTCACTTCAGCCCGTATACTGCCTTGATTTTCAAAAATAACTAATTTTAAGAATGCTGTGCAATACCAACCTTGTCAAGTACAGCGGTTTTCTCTTACAACTTCCTAACAATTCTACCAATAAATACATACATCCTAAAAAATGGCTTTTAACTTGCTATTAAACGCATTCCAGCCATTTACCATTCGTTCCCATACCGAACGGTCATTTGCCTCTTCAGGCTCTTCAACAGCATCTTGCAACTCACTTTGGCTAAACATGAGCAAACCAGCTGCTGTTGCATACATAGAACGACGTAAGGCTGCTTGATGTTGATCATCAGCATAAACCTGTAACGGCGGATTACCCAAATGTGCAGATACACCCAACATACGACGAGCTAAACTCACCATACCTTCTATTTGACAAGCATCCCCTGTCAATACTACCCCATGGTATAAACCATGAATTGCACCGCTTTGTTCGAGTTCATCGCGAATCTGGCTAAAGATCTCTTCATAACGGGCAATAATAATTTCTGACAACTCAATTCGGCTAATTGTTTGAGGGCCATCAATTCCTTCTACTTGAATCATGTGATCTGGCTTAACAGCACTTAAATCGACACAACCATGCAAAATTTTAATTCGTTCAGCTTCTTCTGTCGTGGTTTGCAATACAGCAGCAATATCACGTGTAACGTGTTCACCACCGCGTTGCAATGTACGTGCTAGAGCCAAACGACCATCTAGATAAACAGCAAGATTGGTAATGCCTGCGCCAATATCAACCAGACAAACACCATACTCTTTTTCATCTTTCAGCAAGCTTGCCTCAGCGGTTGCCAGACAAGACACCACCATTTTTTCAACCCCGATATTTGCACCTTTCATGGCACGATCAAGGTTTTGCATAGTCGCTATAGGCATCATCATTAACTGATAATGTCCAGTCATACTATGGGCAGTCATATTAATTGGATTCTGCACCCATTCAGCAGAATCACCTAATTCAAAGCCTAACGGCACTGCACTTGCTAAATAGTAATCAGAAGTCACATGACTTGCTTTTGCCAATTCTAACGCGCGCACGACTTCATTTGTTGTAATCACATGTGCTGGATTAGATACTGGTGTGCGACCAGAGGCATAAAAACTTTGCAACTCGGTACTCGGAATAGATACCCATGCGCTATGAATGCGACATTCGGCCATATTTTCCGCTTCAGCAACAGCATTTTTAATCGCAGCAATGACTTTATCGAGGCTTACAATTTTTCCTTTATTCATGCCTCGATTGCGAGCAGTTGCCATACCGATAACTTGAATGTTATCCGGCGCATGAATTTTTCCAATCAAAACTGAAACTTTATGCGTCCCAATGTCAATCGCAACAACTGAGGGAACAGCTTCACTCATCACTCATACCATTTCTTTGTTGTTTAATACCAGGCAAATTGCCTATTTTAAAGCCACGTATTATGGCTTTGCTTTTGTTCCACCTGCAATGCTTGTGTCATCACTCGTTACAACAAACTGACTATTCACAATTTTAGGTGGTGTTGCGTTCTTCCATTGAATAGATAATCCATTACGATATCGCAAATCAATGGCTGAGATTTTCGACCACACCGGTTTTAAGTCAGATTGTGCCAAATGACTTAAACGTTGCAACTTATTCATTGTTTGATCTTGGTCAACAATAATACGCAAACCAGAATCAAATTGCATAAACCAAGTCATTCGCTCAGTCAGATATAACTCTTTTAAGCGTAAATTAACAGGATGGAATAATTGATTAATTTCATTATAGCGTCGCATCATCATTTTTGACTGACTTACTGGCCCATGAAGCAACGGAAGTTCAGGATGAATTGTCGGCTCCGCCTCACTAAATACATCGCCTCCATCGCTTAACAAGCGACCTGTTCCCCAACGGGCGATAGCATGTCGAGGCATGACACGAACACGAATACCATTGGGCCAAGCACGAGATACAACAACTCGGTCTACCCATGAAATTTCTAATGTTTTGTCACGAATTTGTTCTAAATCAGATGTGAAATAATTCGCTTTTATAATTGGAGCAACATGTTGCATCACTTGTTGGGTTTCAACAGAAGATGCTGAACCTACAACTTCTAGTTTTGCAACTGTTGCATCTGTAATAACTTTATATAACCCATAAATTCCGACTGCCAGCACTACAAAAGCAATAACCAACAGCACCCATCCACCAGCATTCGCAAGCTTCTGCTTACGCGTAGGTGGTTTATCATGAATAGAGGTGATGGCCGCACGTTTACGGCGCATGGAAGCCGGAAGTTGTGCCATATTTAAGCCGTACCTTCCAATGTTTGCTCAAGAATCGCAACACACAATTCATCAAAGCTATAACCAACCGCTTTAGCAGCTTTTGGAACTAAAGAGTGACTGGTCATACCTGGAACAGTGTTTACTTCTAAAAGCCAGAAATTGCCTTGCTCATCCTGCATCGCATCAATACGGCCCCAGCCTTCTGCACCCACTGCCTGAAAAGCACGCAAACACAATGCCTGTAGGTTTTTCTCTTCAGCCTCACTCAGACCACAAGGAATACCATACTCTACATCATTACGTTGATACTTCGCTTCATAGTCGTAGAAAGCAACATCTGCTGGTGGTTGCAAACGAATAACGGGCAAAGGCTGTCCATTTAAGAATGAAATTGTGAATTCACGACCAGTGATCCATTTTTCTGCCATCACCACAGCATCGTGCTGAGTCGCCTTTTCAATTGCAGCAGCAAAGTCTTCTGCTTTCTCAACCTTACTCATGCCGACACTCGAGCCTTCATGTACAGGTTTGATAATGACAGGTAAGCCTAAATCAGCAATCACCGCATCTAAATCTGTTTCTTTAGTAATAATGCGATATGGCGCTGTAGGTAAATCGCTACCTTGCCAGATTTGCTTGGTTTTAACTTTATCCATGCCAATAGCAGAACCTTGCACGCCTGTTCCTGTATAAGGCAGATTTAACCATTCAAGCACACCTTGAATCTGGCCATCTTCACCGCCGCGACCATGCAATACAATAAATGCACGATCATAATTTACAAGTTCAGTCACACTGCGGTCTTGTGGATCAAATGCTTCAGCCTGAACACCTGAACGTAACAAAGCGTCCAAAACTGCCTGACCACTATCCAAAGACACAGCACGCTCAGCCGATTTCCCACCAAACAACACGGCAACTTTGCCGAATTTTGTAGCATTTGACACGTTTAAATCCTTAACCCGATTATTCAATACTTTTTGTTTATTTCACATACAAATGGTGTTGTGCAAGTTCTACTGAAATTGCTCCCACGTTACCCGCACCTTGTGTTAATAACAAGTCATTTGGTTGTAACACATTTTGCATGATGTTTTGCAAATTACCTTCAACCGGATCGACCAAAATCGGTTCTACTTGTCCGCGTAAACGAATACTACGCGCTAAAGTGCGGCTATCTGCACCCACAATAGGTTTTTCACCAGCAGGGTAAACTTCCAACAATAATAATTGATCGACTTGAGAGAGCACTTCAATGAAGTCATCAAAACAATCGCGAGTACGAGAGTAACGGTGTGGCTGGAACAACATAACCAAACGACGGTCCGGATGGCTTTGGCGAGCAGCTTTAATAGTTGCTTCTACTTCTTTCGGATGGTGCCCATAGTCATCAACTAACTTAACGTTGCCATCAGCAAGTTCAAATTCACCTTGCACCTGGAAGCGACGGCCAACACCACTAAATCCTTCTAATGCACGGCTAATTGCATCATCAGAAACACCTTCATCTGTTGCAACACCAATTGCTGCCAAGGCATTTAAAACATTATGTAAACCTGGTTGATTAATTGTTAAACGCAATGGTTCACGGCCTTTACGCAACACAGTGAAGTGAGATTGCATACCATCTTGTTCAATATCAACTGCACGAATGTCATTATCTTCATTAAAACCATAAGTAATGACCGGACGGCCTACACGCGGCAGAATTTCACGAATGTTTGCATCATCACCACAAACTACAGCCAAGCCATAAAATGGTAAGTTATGAAGGAACTGTACAAACGTATCTTTTAATTTATCAAAGCTACCTTCATAGGTATCCATATGGTCAGCATCGATATTGGTTACAATCGCTGCCATTGGTTGCAAATAAAGGAAAGATGCATCTGATTCATCAGCTTCAGCCACGATGAAACGGCTTTCACCTAACGCCGCATTTACGCCTGTACTGTTAAGTAAGCCACCAATAACATAAGTTGGGTCAAGGTTTTCTTCAGCCAACATCGTCGTCAAAAGACTTGTGGTTGTGGTTTTACCATGTGTACCAGCCACAGCAATACCGTGACGGTAACGCATCAGCTCGCCTAGCATCTCTGCACGACGTACAATTGGAACACGCTGTTCAATTGCAGCTTTAATTTCCGGATTTTCCGGATCAATTGCTGTAGAAACTACAAGCACATTGGCATTTTTAATATTTTCCGGTTGATGGCCAATATAAACTTTGATGCCATTTTTCTCTAATTGTTCTGTAGTTTTAGACGCTTTGATGTCTGAACCGGAAATTTTATAGCCTTGGTTACCCAAAACCTCTGCAATGCCACACATCCCAGCGCCACCGATCCCCACAAAATGAATGTGTTTGATACGGCGCATTTCAGGCACTTTAATCAGTTTTTTTGCTTGGTTCGCAGCTGTTGATGGAGACATAGTAAATCCGATTACATTTTTTGGATAAGATCAACCACATGCTGAGTCGCATTTGGTTGGGCATGTTGACGCGCTTTCACTGCCATTTCAGTAAGTAATTGGCGGTTCATCAGCGAAGTGAACAATTCATTTAAAACATCTGGTGTCATGGTCGATTGCTGGCAAATTTTCGCAGCACCGACATCCGCCAGAAATTTGGCATTTGCAGTTTGATGGTCATCAACTGCTATAGGGAGTGGTACAAAAACTGCGGCCACACCTGCTGTTGCAACTTCTGTTACCGTGAGTGCTCCAGCTCGGCAAATAATTAAATCTGCCTCACTATAAGCTTTTGCCATATCTTCAATAAACGGCAAAACGTGTACAGTTAAATTAGCTGGTGCATCTGCATAAAGTGCTTGAGTTGCCTCAACTTGTTGCTGACCACACTGGTGAAAAATATTTAGTGGAACTTGTAATTGTTTTAATGCTGGAGGTAAGCGTTCATTGAGTGCTTTAGCACCTAAAGACCCACCCACAATTAAAATATTTAAAGGCTTGCCCGCTTGTTCACGCTCATCATAGCGCCACTTTGGGCTTAAAATATCCGTGATTTCACGACGCACGGGGTTTCCTGTGGTTACAACTTTTCCACCAGCAGGAAAGGTATTTGGAAATGCTTCACATACGACTTTAGCAACACGAGACAACTGCGCATTGGTAAAACCAGCAACTGCATTTTGCTCGTGAATAAGTACAGGAATGCCTAACAAACGGGCGGCTAAACCACCTGGTCCCGCAACATAACCACCAAAGCCTGCAACCACATCAACTTTAAGTCGTTTCATATAGCGCATTGCACTAAAAGTGGCTTTTAAAATTTTAAAAGGTGCAGCAACTTTACGGACTAATCCATTGCCACGAACACCTTGGATATCAATTTGATATATTGGAATATTTTGATCTTTTAATAACCGATTTTCCATACCTGTTGGCGTGGCTAACCATGAAACCTGACAACCTTGTTGTTGAAGTTGTTTGGCTACGGCGAGGGCTGGAAAAACATGTCCACCTGTACCGGCAGCCATCATCATGACATGTTTGGGTTTGCTTTGCTGTGAATCGGTCACGGTCTAATTCTTCAACTCAAAAAACAATGGAAATTGTCATCTATTTTTGTAGCCGTTTATTTTAATCCTAAAGCTTCATTAACGAAAAGCTAATTTCACTCGTTTATAACAGAAAGATGTGCTTTTTTGAAAATATGCCTACAAAGCTGTGGTGTATTTAGTATTGTTATTTTATTAATTCATATATTTTCAGGTGATTTCCAATAAATACCACTGAAAATCACCTGAAATAAATAATTAAGCTGTACGGCCAGCTTCTAATACATCAAATAGATCATCGGCAATTGATGTACCAAATTGAGCATCAATTTCGCGGATACAGGTTGGACTAGTGACATTAATTTCAGTGACATAATTACCAATTACATCAAGTCCAACAAATACCAATCCTTTTTCACGTAAGAAAGGCCCGATTTTCGCTGCAATCTGCTTATCATTTTCAGTAAGCGGACGCGCTTGGCCTAAACCGCCTGCTGCCAAGTTACCCCGCACTTCACCATTTTGTGGAATACGAGCTAGGCAGTAAGGAATAGGTTCGCCATTTACCATTAAAATACGCTTATCCCCTTCTACAATTTCAGGAATGTAGCGTTGAGCCATAATTGGACGAGTACCTAGCTCTGTAAGCATTTCTAGGGTAGAACCAATATTTACACCGTCTTGGTATAAACGGAAAATACCCATACCACCCATACCATCAAGTGGCTTAACAATTACATCGCCATGTTCTTTAATAAATTCACGAATTAAACTTTGTTGCGATGTTACAAGTGTAGGCACTTGTAGTTCTGGAAACTGCGTTGCAAAGAGTTTTTCATTGCAATCACGCAGTGATTGAGGCTTGTTAATAATCCAGGAGCCTTCGCGCTCAGCTTGCTCAAGCACGTAAGTCGTGTAGACAAAATTCATGTCAAACGGCGGGTCTTTACGCATGAGCACAACATCGTAAGCCGCGATTGATTCCTTTTTCTTTTCGCCTAACTCATAGTAGTGGTTGTAATCTTCGAACACCTTTAACGGTGAAATGAGACCGTAAGCCTTGCCTTGATCGATATATAAATCTTGTTGTAATGCATAACCTAATTCATGTCCACGACGGCTCGCCGCCCACAACATTGCCATGGTTGAATCCTTTTTAAGGTTTACGGTTTCAATCGGATCCATGACGACAAGTACACGCATGCTCAAGCTCTTCTTAAAATTTAAATTAGCATGAGTATAACTGAGATTTTTCACTGGTTTTTCTTAATTTCAGTAAAACCCTATCGGTTATTTCTTTATCTTGAATTAAGGTAAATTCAGTTAAACTATGATCATAAAATATTATTTTTAAAGGCTAAACATGAAACTTTATCGCTATTTAACTGGTCCTGATGACTCTGCTTTTTGTGCGCGAGTAACTAAAGCTCTGAATCATGGTTGGGAGTTATATGAAGCACCAACCATGACCTTTAATGGAACGCATGTCATTGTGGGACAAGCAATTTGCAAAACAATTGA
This sequence comes from Acinetobacter sp. TG2027, assembly GCF_000302435.1. Classification (NCBI taxonomy): domain Bacteria; kingdom Pseudomonadati; phylum Pseudomonadota; class Gammaproteobacteria; order Moraxellales; family Moraxellaceae; genus Acinetobacter; species Acinetobacter sp. TG2027. The sequence continues at coordinate 103,394 of NZ_AMJN01000035.1, forward strand.
CGAGAATTATGATCCAGAAATGGATATTTTAGATGTTCTGAAAAATAACGCTTAATCCCCAAGGAGGAGTTTTTATTGGTAAAAGCCCCTCTCCAAAACCCAATTAACAAGAAAAACTAATGAGTCAACTCATACAATTCGTTTAATTTGCTAATTAACTTATTAAAAATCAGTTATTAAAAAATAAATATGTCATTTTTTAAGATAATAGTTCTTTTATTCTAAACAATTAAATGATTATAATTATCATTTATGCTTTTATTTTTGTTAATTGATTTTATTTTTATGTTAAGAATTTCTATACCATCTCCCCAAATGAAGCGTCTTTTCCCGCTGAGCTTACTCAGTTTAATGATCTTGAATATTCAAGGTGCCTACGCAGAGGAAGCGACTGATTCAGCCGCAAAAGTGGCAGCTACCATGCCCACCATAAAAATTGAGGCAATGAGTGAGCTCGACCCAATTAAAAGTTATATCGACTATGATAAAGCCAATGTCACACGTAATGGTTTAGACAAAAAAGATATTCCTCAAACCATTGATACAATTGATGTTCAGAAATATAAAATTTATGGATCAAATGATTTAAGCGTTATGCTGCAAGGCACCCCTGGCGTATCAACCAGTTACGATATGCGCGGTGATGGCATCACGATTCGTGGCTTTGGTGCCGATACAGGTGATATTTACCGTGATGGCATACGTGAAAGCGGGCAAGTACGTCGTAGTACAGCAAATATCGAACGTATTGAAATTTTAAAAGGCCCCGCCTCTGTTTTATATGGCCGTAGTGCTGGCGGCGGGGTTGTGAATATGGTGAGTAAGTTCGCCAATTTTGACTCTAAAAGTTCAGTTGGTGCATACGCAGGTTCTTACGACAACTACGGAACAACGGATGACATTAACCAAGTCATTAATGACAATTTAGCAATACGTTTGACTGGAGAATATGGCGAGTCAGACAGCTTCCGCTCCGGCATTGAAAATAAAATTGAAATGTTTTCACCAAGTTTTACTTATAAAAATGATGATGGAACACTCACTTGGACCACACAATACACCTATGACAAATTAGGTCGTGTACCTGATCGCGGACCATCACGTGACATTCTGCCTGCAGGGACTTCAATTAAAATGGGATTTGCCCAAGACGGCGATTATGTGGATGATATTTTGCAAGTGGTCCGCACCGATGTGAATTATCAATATGCGCCTGATTGGAACTTTCACTGGGCAGCAAGTTACCGACAAGCAGAACAGAATTTTGATCACTTTTATTTTGGAACTTATTGTGGTTTAGATGGTAAAAACTCAAAGAATGAGTCTTGTACTAAAAAAGGTTACGTCGACCAAATCTACTACTGGCAACAAACCAGCAATAAGACCACCACCAATACATTTGATATTAAGGGCAAGTTCAAAACAGGCTCACTTGAACATCAAATTATGATGGGTACAGACTGGACATATGAACAACGAGAGCCACGCTTAGCAAATGAAGCTCAGAATGGTTCTATTTACGGCTACGTTAATCCATTCACAGGCGAACGTGAATATAGCCGTGGCAATGGCCCATTAAAGATGAGACAGCATAACTATAATGAAGGCACAACTTACGGCGTATTTATTCAAGATTTAATTGGTCTAAATGACCAACTTAAACTCATGCTGGGTGTGCGCTACGATTACTTTGACTTTTCAACCACCAACAAGCTGACAAAAGAACACCGTAATGTAAAAGATGGCAGCTTTAGCCCAAATGTTGGTTTGGTATGGCAACCGCTTCCTGAACATAGCTTTTATACGTCTTACTCTAAAAGCTTTGCACCGTTTGGCGGACAAATGGGTGTTAACCAAGTTACTGGAAACACCGATGTCACAAAAATGGATAAAGAGCCTCAATATAACGAGCAATATGAAGTGGGTGTAAAAAGTGAATGGTTAGATAATCGTTTAAATACTCAATTTTCTATCTTTGATATTCGTAAAAATAATATTCGCTATAAACCAAATCCTAATGAGCAACCAGAAGTATGGGCAACTGCGGGTCAGCATCAATCTCGTGGTCTTGAATTTAGCTTTATTGGCCGCGTACTTGATAATGTCTTTGTCCGTGGTGGCTATGGCTACACAGATGCAAAAGTAAAAGAAGATAAACAAAAACCTGAACAAGAAGGCAACTATTTAGCAAATACATCTAAAAACACGGGTAATTTATTTGTTCGCTATTTACCAACTGAACAGTGGTATACCGAAGTGGGTGTGACCTATGTGGGCTCTTATTATCCAAATATTAATAATCAAGTAAAAATGGAAGGATTTAACCGTGTCGATGCGGCGATTGGCTATAGTGCAGATCCATGGAATGTCACACTTGCGGTGAATAATCTAACCAATAAAGAGTACTGGCGCTCAGACAGCATGCCAGGCACACCACGTAATGTGTTATTGCGCTTGAATTATCAGTTTTAAATAAAAATATTAAAAAGGCATACCCCTATTTAGAGGTATGCTTTTTTTTTAATAATAAAAGAAACAAGTTTTTTATCTTCAATAAATAAAATGCTTAATTTTTAGATTATACTTTCCTCATTAAAGATACCAATTAAATCAACAATATGAATAAACAGTTTATTTTAACTTTTTTATTATTTTTTTTATCGCTATCAACAGAGGCAAAAATCATTACTCTTTCAATTGATACATATCAAAACTTATCAAAACAACAGCAAAATAGTATTAAAGACAACCTCAACAAAGGATGGATCAGTTATGCTAGAGATGATACAAAAATTCATTATTTGAGTTATCAACTAATTAAATCTATTTCAGATTCCATCGTAATAGCCCCAGTTAAAACTACATCAGTCAATCTAGGAGATTTAAACTCTATAGGGTTATGGCAATTTGACTGCAAAAATAAAAAAATGATGTTGTTGTCTACAGCAACTTATTCAATTACGAATTCTAAAATATTTTCAATAGAAGAAGTAGAATTTCCAAAAGAAGTACCAGCTATTCCTAATTCTATGGCAAATAGAATTTTAGAAATGGCATGTGTTCTGAACTACATAAAAAATAATTAGTCATAAAAGGAAGAAGAGCTCAAGCGCTCCTTCCTTTTATATTATTAAAAATCAAATCCCGTATTTTTCACGGTAAGCTTGCATATTTGCTAGCGCTTCTTCTTCACCTTTGGCATCTAAATAATCCATTAAATCTTTCATGGTAATCAGTGCATGCACAGGAATTTCTAATTCTTTTTGAACTTCTTGAATTGCAGAAAGCTCACCTTGACCACGTTCTTGACGATCTAGCGCAACTAATACACCAGCGATAGTTGCACCAGCATTTTTCAAAATCGTTACCACTTCACGAATCGCTGTACCTGCGGTAATTACGTCATCAATAATCCAGACCTTTTTACCTTCAACTGCAGCACCGACTAAAACACCACCTTCACCATGATCTTTTGCTTCTTTACGGTTAAAGCCCCATGGCACGCTCTTGTTATGTGTTTGCGACAAAGCAACAGCTGTCGCTGCTACAAACGGAATGCCTTTATAAGCTGGTCCAAAAATCACATCAACATTTTCACATTGTGTTAATTTATCAGCATAGCCTTGCGCTAAAAGAGATAAAGCTTCACCATCGTTGAGTAGGCCTGCATTAAAAAAATAAGGACTCACGCGTCCAGATTTTAAAGTAAACTCACCAAATTTAAGCACACCGCGTGATAATGCGAGTTCGATAAATGCTTGCGGGTGAAATGACACAGGCGTTGTCATGAGGTGCTCCAAATTCACAATTGAGGTTAAATTTTCGCATGATACCAAAGGATCAGTATCCAAGTGATGTAAAAATTCTTCGAGTCGTTTCCATTAACGTAAATGGCTTACGTTCTTCAGTAACGAAAGGCTTACTTGAATGGTTAGAACAATCAGATGCCGATGTCGTATGCATGCAGGAAAGCCGCATTACCCATGAACAATGGACTGAAAAATTCAGACCCGAAGGATGGCATACCCATCTCTTTCCAGCAGAGCGTGCAGGTTACGCGGGGACTGCGATATATAGCCGCCTACCCTTCGTCTCTGTTAAAGATGGTTTAGGGTTTGAGCTGGCTGACAGTCAAGGCCGCTTTATTTCCGCGGAATTCGATTTAGGTTTGTCACATCCGGTACATATTGCATCATTATACTTACCTTCGGGCTCAAGTGGTGAAGAAGCGCAAGCACGTAAAGATTTATTTTTAGGTGAATACGCAAAAATCTTGAAACAATGGCGTGATGAAAACAAGTCAGTCATCATTTGTGGTGATTACAACATTGTTCATAAACGCATTGATATCAAAAACTGGTCAGGTAACCAGAAATCATCTGGTTGTTTACCACATGAACGTGCTTGGCTTGACCATATCTATGATGAACTTGGCTATGTCGATACTTTCCGTGTAGTTCGCACAGAAGCAGAACTTTATTCATGGTGGTCAAATCGCGGTCAAGCTCGTGCAAAAAATGTAGGGTGGCGTATTGATTACCATGCATGCTCGCCAGACTGGAAAGCACGTACAATTAACGCATGGGTTTATAAAGATCAATGGTTTAGCGACCATGCACCCGTTATTATCGACTATAAAATTCAAGAATAAGTGAACACTCGTTCACTTACATTGTCGTTTTCGCTTACAGCATATGTCGTTTTTGAGTATTTTTCTTACACAGCTTTAACGGCATTATAGCCCCACGGCACAGGGAAGCAGTCAGGATGACGCAAAAGGATAGGACGCCGTAGGAAGATAAAATAAACTTATGATAAGTTTATTTGCAAGGATGTGACATTGGACGTTGAAATGAGACCCGCATGATCAGGATGATTAAATGCGGGTTTTCTCTTTTCTGTCTCTTATTTTGCGCTAAGTTCTTTTAGTTTTAACTTCTTCTTATTAAGCTCATTATTACCATGTCTTATGACAATAACATGACATTTCTCTTTCGATTAATCATTAATTTTCATTTGTTTTAAAAGTATCGGTATAAAGTAGTGCTTACAAGCATTTTGGGTTAGGCTGTGTGCTCTCTCTTTTTGACATGGTCCGATAAAATGTTAAAAATTTATGGAATTAAAAACTGTAACTCAATGAAAAAAGCATTTGATGCCTTACAGGCTAAAGGGCTTAACTATGATTTTCATGATTATAAAAAACAAGGCATTGATGCAGATACTTTAAAAATCTGGTTAAAAGAAATTGGACAAGATACCGTTCTCAACAAAAAAGGAACGACTTGGCGTAAGCTTTCAAAAGAAGAACAAAATCGTGCTCTAAGAAGTGAAGATCACCTGATTGAAGCACTCATTGCTCAACCAAGTTTGATTAAAAGACCTGTTTTAAAAACTTCACAAGGTTTCATTGTAGGTTTTGATGAAACCGCCTATCAAAATATTCAAGCCTAAAAAAACGAGCCATTTGGCTCGTTTTTTTATTAAAACTTTTAGTTCGCGCGAATCCACGTTTGGTTACGACCAAGTGCAGAAACGCCAATATAACCACGTAATTTAAGCTTTTTGCCGCCATCGGTTAACTCACCTTTCAGTTTGTAAGTTTTACCTGATTTTGGGTCTAAAATCGTACCGTTTTCATAACTGTTACCACCTACATTTTTTAAATTATGTACAATGGTGACACCTTTAAGCGGTTTGTTTTTGTACGGACCTTCACATTTTGTACAAGCGTTTTCTTCACCTGGTGTCAAAATGTTTTGGATGGTTGCAGTTAAGGTTCCGTCCTTCTGTTCCGTAAATTTCACTACGGCTTTTGGCTTGTTGGTCTGATCATCAATCGTTTTCCATACCGTTCCATTGAGTGAATCAGCCGCATTGGCAAATGCAGCCATACCAATGAGTCCTAAAGCTAAAGCAATCTTTTTCATTTTTGTAATATCCTTGGGTCTTTCAAGATTTTCAGTATTCAGAAGTCGCAAAGATATTGCAATTTTTGAATGTGACTGTTTCGTGTAACCTTGTAATCTTGCAAAATAAAATTTACAAGAAAACAAGAAACTAGCATAAAAATGGATGCTATATGAATATATCAAATGTTTGGAAATATTATTTTACAGAAACTTTTCTTAAAACAACAATTCGTAAGCCAAGCCAGCTAAATTTGCCAGCTACTGCCTTACGCCCTGTACTAGATCAGATGTGTCGTGCTTTTCCACGACAAAAAAATGTTTCTGTGCGCCCGATTCGACTAGCAGGTATTAAAGGTGAAGAAATCAAACCGCAAGATTCTGCGACTCAGCTGATTTTTCACATTCACGGTGGTGCTTTTTTCCTTGGTAGTGTTAAAACACATCATGCTTTTATGACGGATTTAGCTGCCCGCACTCAAATGCAGATTATTCATGTGGACTATCCACTTGCACCTGAACATCCATACCCTGAGGCAACTGAAGCTCTGTATGACATCTATCAGTCTTTGGTAGTACAAGGCATCCAACCGAAAGATATTATTTTATCGGGTGACTCATGCGGGGCAAATTTAGCGCTAGCACTTTGCTTGCGTTTGAAAGAACAACCTGAACTCATGCCGAGTGGCCTCATCTTGTTGTCTCCATTTTTGGATTTAACACTCACGAGTGAGTCTCTTCGGTTTAACAAAAAGCATGATGCCTTATTATCTATTGAAGCCCTACAAACAGGCACTCAGTACTATATAGGCAATCACATCGCAGCCGATGATCCACGTGTTTCCCCTATCTTCGATGACTTACATGGCCTCCCACCAACTTTGGTTCAAGTGGGTTCTAAAGAAATCTTATTAGACGATGCCAAGCGTTTTAGAGAAAAAGCTGAAGATGCTGGTGTTAAAGTTCAATTCAAACTTTATACGGGCATGTGGCATAACTTCCAGATGTTTAATGCATGGTTTGATGAGGCTAAACAAGCATTGGCAGATATTGCTGAATTTGCCCACGAACTCGATAAAACTTAATTTATTTATAAATGATGTGAATAGACCTCAAAACTTTTCACATCATTTTCTTTATAAAAAGTCATCATATATAAATTGAAAATCATGTTATGTTTAAAATATAAATTATTGAAACAATCCAATTTTAGGATGGTCTAACAAAGAGGCATCTATATTTAGGAGCCCTTATTTATTATGAAAAATCGTTTAATCACTTATCCCGTAAATAGAATAAAACAGGTGATAATCGATTTCATCCACAATAATCACATCATCAACTGGACGCCATTACAAAAAAGCGCACTGATGCTCACACTTGCTTGCGCAATGAATTTCAGTTGGATTTTATGGAAAGGCTATATTTTAATTACACCAAGTGTCTGGCAATGGGCAAATTTACCTTTAGTTGAATCACAAATCTGGCTCAATTTATTTACCTTATTTTTATTAGTCCTTTTGATTATTCCCTGTTATCGCTACAAAAATGATGAATGGGCTCAAAAAGTTATTCCTTTCATTAGCGTGCAGTTCTTTGCACTTATGCTATGTCATGATGGATATTTAATTGGCAGTATCAGCCCTGCCACTATGGTCGGTTATGTGGGTACGATTGGGGTGGGTCTGGTGTTATTTGACCGTAAAATTGTTTATAGCGCTCTTGTACCTGCGACAATTATTTTAACTGTATGTACATATTTAAGTATGACAGGTGCTTTAGCGTATGCACCTCTATTTAATTTTAGAGCCATGGATCATGCCCAAACCAATTCTTTCTGGTTAGGAAGTATGGCTTTTTTTATTATGCCTATTTTATTGGCCTGTTTTGTTTTATTTGAAATATTACTCACCCAATGGCGTCAGCGAGAAACTTATATTCAACGTTTAAGCCAAATCGACCCATTAACTAATGTATTAAATAGACGTAGTTTAAACATGCATTTGGAGTCGCTACACCAACAACAATTTGATTATGCTGTGGTACTTCTTGATATCGATCATTTTAAAAAAATTAATGATATATACGGCCACCATCAAGGTGATCAGGTCTTAATTGAAATTGCTCAATGTCTTTCTGAGAATTTACGTAGCGAGGACATTATTGGCCGATTTGGTGGAGAAGAATTTATTTTACTACTCCCCCATACAGATATTATTCAAGCAGAAAGAATTGCTGAGCGTTGTCGCCAAGCCTTGCAAGAATTACCTGTTTTTACCGCTCAAAATAATCCTATTCACATTAGTGCGAGTTTTGGAATAAGCAGTTCAGCTTTTGCACAAGATCCTTATCTGGTTATTCGGCAGGCTGACCAAGCACTCTATGCAGTAAAAGCTTCGGGACGTAATCAGGTACGTACATTTCATCAGACCAAAACTATTGATACTTTATGATTCTTTGAATTTTGCCAAACTCGCGAGTTGCTGCAAAAGCTCTTGTTGACTAAAAGCGCCCGTTAAACGTAAAGCACGAATCTCTTTTTGCTCTGGGCTTAAAAATAAATAGGTCGGTGGTCCTAAAATATTCCACTGCTTGAGTAGTGCTTCATGCGACTGGTCATAATGGCTCAAATCAAGCTTAATTAAATAATAAGGTGCAAGAGCAGATTGAACCTCAGGTGCTTTTAAAATACGGTGCTCAATCGGTTGGCAAGCAACACACCAATCTGCATAGACATCAACCACAATAGCCCGATCAGTAGGCGCTGCCGCTAGAAATTTTTCAAAGTCCGCTGCTGTTGTTGCAATATGCCACTCGGCCATGTGGGCAGAACTTTGCAAAGTTCGATTTTGAATATGTTGATATTGGTTATAGGCTACAAAAGGTGTAACGATTAATAATAAAATCGCGTAGAGCCATTGTAGTTGCCCTTTTTTCCAGAAAAACTGATAAACAGCATAGCCTATAAAAGCAAGGCCTAATACGAGGCTAAGCACTTGCATACCCAAATCTGGCAATAAAGGACGAATAAAGTAGAGGCTTAAACCCAACATCAGAAAAGCAAAAATCACTTTAATCTGATGCATCCAGTCGCCTGCTTTAGGCAAGAATTTTGCCCCTAAAATACTTGCAAGCAGTAGTGGAATTCCCATTCCAAAACCTAGGCAGAATAAAAGCAAAGCACCTTGCCATTGGTTTTGTGTTTGAGAAATAAATAATAAAGTTCCAGCGAGAGGTGCGGTCATACAAGGACCGACCAAGAGTGCAGAAACCACACCCATGACTCCTGCACCTACTAAAGTGCCGCCTTGTTGCATTGACTGAATACGGTCAAGTCGGTTTAACCATGTCTGAGGTAAACGAAGCTCAAACAAACCAAATAAGTTCAGAGCAAAAACAATAAACAGCAAACTAAAAGCAATTAAAGTTGCTGGCTGTTGTAACCAGCGTTGGAAATTTAAGCCTGCCGAAGAAGCAATTAAACCCAAGCCTGCATAAACTAATGCCATGCTACACACAAAAGTAAGCGCAATAGTCCAAGCCTTTAAACCTTTATGTTCGCGAATGATCAGTGAAGTTAAAATAGGAAGCATCGGTAAAGAACATGGCGTAAATGCGAGCAACATGCCTAAACCTAAAAATAATAAAACTCCATACCAAAGCGAGTGTTCAATTAACTTGGCTGACCAAATCTGATCTTGCGCAATTTGAGGTGTAGTTGTATCAGCTGCCGTCTCTGTACTCTGCTCTTTTTCTAAAGATTCTGAACCAGAGGAAGTGTCAGATTGTGTATTCGCTAAATCTAGTAATCGTTTTGGCGCTGTTCCTGCTTGGTTTTGCACACCCACCAAGCCATCTGCATCAGTTTGAAACTCAATGGTTTGAGGTGGATAACAAATACGGTCTTTGGCACAGCCCTGCCAAGTCACACTATAGTGCTCTGAAGGCTTAGTCTTAATTTGGAAATTAACTTGATGGTAGTAAACCTGACTTTGCCCATAATTTTCATCATATTGGGCAACCGCTTTAGGTAACTTTAAAGTTAAAGGTTGAGTACCTTGTTGTACGGAAAATTTATGCTGATAAAGATAGTAATTTGGCTGAATCTGCCAAGACAAACTCGCAGTATGCGGCTCAGAAGATTCAACCGAAAATGAAAAAGCTTGTTCGGGTGAGAGTAGCTTATCTTGCGCATAAACCAACTGGCTAAACACACAAACAGCAACTGCTAGAAAATAAAGAATTCCCTGATGAATAAGCTTTTTCATTAACATAAATTTAAATTGCTTCGATTAGAACAAGAATGCCACGCCTAAGCCACCGTTGTAGCTCTTGTCTTGACCCTCTAAATCAACCCCGATACTTGCATCGAGCTGAGTACGATCATTTACGGCGTAGACTAAACCTGTCCCTAAACCATATTCGTAGTCTTGGCTTTCAGCTTTACGGTAAATAAACTCAGAATAACCTGACAGCTTACCTGCGATTTTATAATCAATCGTTGGAATTGCAGTTACTGCCCAGTTACTATTTTGTACTTCGTAGCGCATGGTAATGGATGTGCCGACTAAGTCATTATATTTATAAGCGACTGCTGAACTTAGGCTATAAATATCGTCATGTGCAGTAAATTCATCATTTCCAGTGGCAATGATCGCTTCAGCTAACACAGCCATTGATAAGTTTTCATCATTTAGATCAATTGCTTTTTTCAAACCGATGCTGACATCACCAAAGCCTGACGTGTCATGTTTTTTACCAGCACGTTTAGTTTGAGTCCATGCTGGACCTTGCCAACCTAATTGTAATTCCAAGCCGTCGGCTAAACCGGTACGGAATAACATATCTTCATTTACAGTTACGGTCTTTTCTTTGACGCCATCAACCGTTGACTCTGTATAAGTTGCACTTGGCAAACCTTGTTCCCAAGCCAATTTACCAACCGGAGTAATCCCTGTTCCAAAGCCAGCACCTGGGCGATCAAAAGAGAACTCTGCAGCAAAAGTACTTCCTGCGGCAACAGTGGTCAAAGCAAAAGTTAAAATTTGAAATGTTCTCATTCTATTATCCAATCAAGTAGTTAGTTCTTTTGACATTTTTGCCCCATGTTGGCGCAATAATTCTAATGTTTCACGCTCTTCTTGAAGCGCTTCTGACCAATCTATTTCATCAAAGTCACAATCAAAGAACAACTGACTGATTGAAGATAAAATAGTGAGTCCCTCTTCATCGCGTGTGTTTGGATCAACTTTTTCATTTAATAAACGTTGAACGGCTGGCGCACATGCCGAGCTTGCCGCATCCCATAAAGGTCCATAAAACTCTTCTGCATCCCAAAGGTGTACATTCGCTTTGGCTTGAATCAAAGCTTCGAGAATATCGAGGTAAACTTGTAATGATTGTTGCTTTTCTTCTTTTGATAGTGGTGTACCCGCTTCATAAGCTTCTGATACATCTTCCCACCATTTAAAAATTCCATCACATATGATTGATACAGGTGGCCCTTGTTCCGGATCAATAAAGTTCGGATCAAGTCCTTCAGCAAGTAATTTTTGCACTTGCGCGAGTTCTAATTCTTCTATGGCTTTAATTAAAGCTTGCTGCTGGGTGGTTAACATGACCATCTCTCAAAAATATATTAGGACTATTATGCCTAATCTCGTCTGAAGATTTTAGAGGTTGATTGCATCGCATTGCAAACCTAATGTTGTGAATAGTTTTATTTTTATCAAATATAAAAAAAGCCCCGAAGGGCTTTTTAGCATTTTAAATTAAACTTCATCATCAATGAATTCTGGTTGACCACCTCTCGGGTGTTCTTTTTTCTCAAAAGTATGTTCAAGGCTACGTTTTAATTTTTCAATCGCGCCATGAATCGAGGCGTCAATATTTCCTGCTTTATGATGTACTGCAACTGGTTTCAAACCTGAAGGACGCGCTTCAATCATACAGTGGATATCTTTGTCACCACCTTTGTCCCCATTTTCATCACTAAAATGAACCGAAAAATGCGTAATACGTTCGCTATGACGTTGGAATTCTTGAGTAAGTTCTGCACGTACATAAGTAATTAAACGTTCGCTGTTATGGATGTTTTTATCTGTGCGGATTTCAATATTCATAAATACCATCCTCTCTTTCTTACTGTGGATCTTTTCTATGCAAAACTTTTTTATGTTGGCATGTTTTAAGCATGCATGAACTGACTTCAATTGTACATTTTGATGGTGTAATGGTTTGTTATCTCCTGACTTAAACGTACTGCTTTTAATTTATTTTGAAGATCTTCATACCTTCAATATCAGTCCATCTATAAAAATATGCAAGCTGATTTTTTAAATTTTTATGAAAAATTGAACAAAAGGAGAGCAATCGTGTCCAAATCTTATCTATCTGGAGCAGAGCTTATTGAGCAAATCCAGAAGTCTCCTTATTCACGTGATTTAATCGGATATCACGGACAACCACCACAAGTTAAATGGCCTAATAATGCCAAGGTTGCTGTGCAATTTGTGCTTAATTATGAAGAAGGTGGCGAAAAACATATAGAGCATGGCGATGAGGGCTCCGAACAGTTTTTATCAGAGATTATTGGCGCTGCAAGTTACCCAGCTAAACATATGTCGATGGACTCTATGTACGAATATGGTTCACGTGCTGGTTTTTGGCGCATTCATAGTGAATTCCAAAAGCGCAAACTTCCAATGACCATTTTTGGGGTTGCAATGGCACTTGCTCGCAACCCTTATATTGTAGAAGCGATTAAGCAAGCTGATTATGATGTGGTTTCTCATGGTTACCGCTGGCTTCACTATCAAGATACCGATATTGAAGTCGAAAAACAGCATATGGAGCAGGCTTTAACTGTCTTAGAAAACCTGTTTGAAAATAAAGTGATAGGTTGGTACACCGGACGTGACAGCCCCAATACACGTCAGTTACTCGCAGAGTTTCCACAAATACAATATGACTCAGATTATTATGGTGATGACCTGCCTTTTTGGACAACGCTTACCAATGCTGATGGCGCATCACGTCCTCATCTGATTATTCCTTACACTTTAGAATGTAACGACATGAAGTTCTGTTCACCAGGCGGATTTAATAGTTCAGAACAGTTTTTTCAATATTTGAAAGATAGTTTTGATGTGTTGTATGCAGAGGGAAAAACTGCACCAAAAATGATGTCGATTGGAATGCATTGCCGCATTTTAGGGCGTCCGGGCCGTTTTAAAGCACTACAGAAATTTCTCGACTATATTCAAATGCACGATCGGGTCTGGATATGTCGTCGTCAGGAAATTGCTGAACATTGGTATAAAAATCACATAACTAAATAATTGATTTTTAATTTTCAAAATTCTTAAGCGAACCAAAACTCGCTATTGGCACTGTTATTGCTAAAACTCTATATCAAGACAACGAGTTTAGGAATAACAGTGTTTTTAGCCGAGTTTAATCAAGCCCCACCAGAACAACTCAAGACTTTGTTAAAAAACTGTGTCCACATTCAAGCATGGGCCGAAAAAATCATCTCAAATCGTCCCTATTCAACAAAAGCATCACTTTTGGAATATGCAGAACAGTTAAGTCAAATGTGGTCATGGCAAGAGATACTAGCGGCTTTAGCAACCCATCCAAAAATTGGTGAACGCCAAGCTAAAAAACAACTCAATGCAAAAGAGCAAGATTTTTCATCTAAAGAACAAGCTGGCATTTCTTTAGATGAACTAACACAACAGGCTCTGCTACAAGGCAACATGGATTATGAACAAAAGTTTGGCTTTATTTTTTTAATTAAAGCGGCAGGCCTCAGTAGCGATGAAATTTTAAAAAAGCTACATGAACGACTACAAAACGACTTAGCTATCGAAAAAACTATTGTACATGAGCAACTTGCAGCGATTGCTCTATTACGTCTATCTCAGGAAATACAAGCATGATCAGCACTCATATTTTAGATACGAATTTAGGTAAACCAGCTGCAGACGTAGAAGTGAAGTTGTTTCATGCAGCAACCCATGAGCTGATAGCGACAGCCACCACCAATCAAGATGGTCGAGTGAGTGATTTTGGAATAACAGACTTTGCAGAAGGTGCTTATCAACTTGAATTTGAAATTGCCCCTTATTTTTCATCGCAGCAAGTCAAAACTTTTTTCCCACGTGTTTGTATCCAATTTTTTATAGAAGACATCAATCAGCATTATCACATTCCATTACTGATTAGCCCATTTGCTTACTCCACTTATCGCGGTAGCTAACTCAATTATAAATAGGAGAAAAATATGAATCATCAGCAAAAAAATGCGATTTCTCCAGAGCATGAATATTTAGGAATTTCCAAAAGTTTTGCTTACGGCTTACAGCATGTGCTTACCATGTATGGTGGCATTGTAGCCCCGCCCTTGATTATTGGAACGGCAGCTGGCTTAAGCTCAGCACAAATCGGAATGCTCATTGCAGCAGCCCTATTTGTAGGTGGATTGGCAACTCTGATCCAAACCATCGGAACTAAATATCTAGGGGCAAAGTTACCTTTAGTTCAGGGTGTATCTTTTGCGGGTGTGGCCACCATGGTCGCGATTATCACTACAGGCGGTGGTTTACCTGCTGTCTACGGTGCGGTCATTGCCGCCTCTCTAATTGGACTATGCCTTGCACCATACTTTTCAAAAATTATTCGGTTTTTCCCACCTGTTGTGACGGGATGCGTCATCACGATTATTGGTCTATCTTTGTTACCCGTTGCGATTCGCTGGATGATGGGTGGCAACAACAAAGCGCCCGACTGGGGTAGCGTAGAAAATATCTCTTTGGCACTGCTGACCTTAGGCATTGTGATTGTTCTAAATATGCTGCCGCAAGCAAGCATTCGACGTTTATCAATTTTGTTGGCTATTGTGGTTGGTACTACCCTCGCCTACTTCATGGGTTTTGGTGATTTTAGTCAGGTGAGTTCAGGTGCATGGCTCCAATTTCCGCACTTATTTGCATTTGGTTTACCGACTTTCGAGCTCAGCGCTATCTTATCGATGTTGATTGTGACCTTAGTCATTATGACTGAAACCACAGCCGATATTATTGCTGTCGGAGACATTGTAGGAACTGAAGTCGATTCAAAACGTATCGCCAATGGTGTTCGTGCAGATATGTTCTCAAGTGCTTTTGCGCCTATTTTTGGTTCTTTCATGCAAAGTGCTTTTGCCCAAAATGTTGGACTGGTTGCGATTACAGGCATCAAAAGCCGCTTTGTAGTCGCAGCAGGCGGTGTAATTCTAATTATTTTAGGACTACTACCTATTATGGGTCGTTTGATTGCAGCGATTCCAATGCCCGTACTTGGTGGTGCAGGTTTGGTCTTGTTTGGATCAGTTGCAGCGAGTGGAATTCGCACTTTGGCAAAAATAGATTATAACGATCAGAAAAATTTAATTATTGTCGCAACCGCTTTATCAGCTGGGATGATCCCAATTATTAACCATGAGTTTTATGCTCATTTCCCAGTTTGGGTACAAACTTTGTTCCATTCGGGCATTAGTTCAACTTGTCTCTTTGCTATCTTGTTGAATTTATTATTTAATCATTTACCTTCATTTCGTAGCTCGCGCACCCCACATTTAAGCCAAACAATAAACACAAGAAATACTCATTAAAGATTTAGTTTTTAGCGCCCCACTTCGGTGGGCTTTTTTTTAACCGTTGATCAAATTTGGCTTCATTTTTGCTTAAGACCCTGTATCCTTAGCGTGCTTTATTTGGGGGGAGATCATTTAAATGCAATTAAAGCAACTTGCGGCGACTTGTGCCTTGTTATCTGCAACTGCCATGGTTCAGGCGAAACCAATCTGGCAAGATTTTAGTGTGACTGGACTTTATGGTGAAAACTATGAAGTTGTAGATGACAAAGAAACCACGATTACTTTGGAATATGCAGCAAAAGTTAAATACGCTGATGTGTTTTTCTTTATGGACCGCATGCGTGGTGAAAATGACCACAAGAGTACTTACTTTGAGTTATCACCACGTCTAAGTTTAGGCGAAGTGTCTAGTAAAAAACTGTCGTATGGCCCAATCAAAGATGTACTCATTAGTACTACTTGGGAAGGTAACAGTGAAGACGGCAACAACTTCGACAACTTCCTTTATGGTTTTGCAGTTGATTTAGATATCCCATATTTCCAATATGCAAATTTAAACTTCTACCGTGCAAACAATGAGAACACTGACGACGATTATCAAATGACATTCGTTTATGGTATTCCATTTAAACTCGCATCTGAAGATTTCTTGGTAGATGGTTTTCTTGACTGGTCAACTGCTGAAGGCGACCATGCGAGTGAGTTAAACTGGACAACTCAGTGGAAATGGAATGTGGGTAAACACATTTCTCCTGATACACGCCTATACCTAGGTATCGAGCACTCAGTGTGGAATAATAAATTTGGTATTAAAGGTGCCGACGAAAATAACGTTAGTGCATTGGTTAAATACCACTTCTAAAATCCAAATTTAGAAGATAAACAGCAAGGAAAATTCCTTGCTGTTTTTGTTTTAATCAAGTGGATTACCCACAATATTGCTAATAATTCCCTGCATAATATGTCCACCTTGTTCACGGCGTAATTCTTCATACCATGCTTGTGTAACAGCTTCATCTTTCATATGTGTCACATCACAACGTTTGCGTGCACGAAGTACCAATTCATTAGCACGTTCATTACGCTTGTTTTGATAACGTCGCAAAGCATCTTCTAGCCCTAAAGTGTTAATTTGCAGAGAACGCGCTAAATAAATCGCGTCTTCCATGGCTTGGCAACCGCCTTGCCCAATATCAGGTGTCGTGCTGTGTGCAGCATCACCCAAAATCACCACGCAACCTTTATAAAATTGAGTGAACGGTTCAATATCATGTATTTCTACCCGATTGGTCTTTTGCGGGTCTAAGCGTTCAATAAGCTGCTGTACGGGTTGGCACCAATCAACAAAATATTGTTTTAAAAGTTTTTTATATTCATCTCGATTATTATCTAATCCTGCTGGTAAAGGCACATCTAAAAAGAAATAGAACTTTCCATCTGCAACTGGCATTAAAGAAGCTCGCTTGCCTTCGCCCACATAAGTCGTCCATTGCTGGGCCGGAGCCAAATCTTCAGAGATCTCAACCAAGCCATTCCAGTTCACATAACCCGCATAACGGCGCTGTACTTGCTGACCTAACACATAGGTACGGGTTAGTGAGTGAGTACCATCCGCCCCAATCAATAAGTCAGCCTGCGTTGAACTACCATCTGCAAAATGCACCTCGACAGAATCGGTCTTGTCTTCAAGGCTCACCATTTTTTTGCCTAGATAAATTTGGTCTCGTCCAAACTCATCCATCAGCATATTTTGTAAATCGGCACGTGCAACTGGATAAGGTCGTTGGCCTACTTCTTCAATTAATGGTAGTAAACTGAATTGTGTCATCACATCTCCAGTTAAACCATCCACATAGGCCAAATCATCCATTTGTCCACCAAGTTTGGCGATTTTGTCAGTTAATCCCAGATAGTTCAGACATTTCACACCATTCGACCACAGCGAAATTGCCGCGCCGACAGGAAGAATTTTTTCAGTTTGCTCAAAAATGCGAACTTGGTGACCAAATTTCTTTAATGCAATGCCTGTGGTTAGACCTCCCATTCCTGCACCAATAATCACCACATTCATAACACTCTCCTATAGATATTCACCTATAGGGTGCTTATGCTAAAAACATGCCATCGTTCAAAATTTATTTAGCTTTTCCACAAAACTGGCATGCACCATGCTTATATATTTACGTGTAAAACTCGACTTGGCACGCTCCGTGTTAGCGCAGTTTTAAATGAAAAATCATGTTTTTAACAAGAAATACGGATACTCCATTATGGCAACATTGCACGCTCCAGCTTTTGAACTTCCTGAGATTTTGAATACTAAGACCAATTTGGCAGATGCCCGAATTGGTGCACAAGTCATTGAGTGTTCAGATGATTTCTTTGCAGAAGCAAAGCGTATGCTGCAATTTGATGCACCTATTTTTGTTGAAGATAAATTTGATGACAACGGCAAATGGATGGATGGATGGGAGACGCGCCGTAAACGTCACGCAGGTTATGATTGGTGTATCGTGAAGTTAGGCGTAAGTGGAAAAATCACTGCTCTTGATATTGATACCAGCTTTTTTACAGGAAATTATCCTGCATCTGCATCATTAGAAGCATGTTATGCACCAAATGGGGACCTGACAGGGGCAAAATGGGAGAATGTTTTAGGAAATACTGAACTAGGCCCGAGCCAGCATCATATTTTTATGGTCAATAATGATGCACTTTTCACTCATATACGCCTTAATATTTTCCCAGATGGCGGTATTGCCCGTTTACGTGTCTATGGTAATGTTCATATTCAGGTAACTGACAGCGAACAAACTCTCGATTTATTGGCTCTCGAAAATGGTGGCCGCGTAGTTGCTTATAGTGATGCTCATTTTGGCCATCCTCGTAATTTGATTAACCCAGGCCGTGGAGTCAACATGGGCGATGGATGGGAAACCAAACGCCGCCGTGCACCGGGTTATGACTGGTGTATTCTTGCGTTGGGCAAAAGCGGAAAAATTGAAAAGCTTGAAATTGATACGGCTCATTTTAAAGGGAACTTCCCTGCCCAAGTATCTATTCAGGCGGTTTACCTTGAAAACGCAACCGATGCACAATTAATTCCTCAAAGTATGTTCTGGTCTTACTTACTAGAAGCCCAACCGATGCAAATGGACCATATTCATGAATACGTGAATGAGATTTTACAGCATGAAAAAATCTCTCATATTCGTATTAACATGATTCCAGACGGTGGTATTAGTCGTGTTCGTTTATGGGGAAAAATTGCCAACTCATGATCATGAAGAATGTTCAAATTCAGCCTTTAACTATTGAAAACTTCCAGCCCTTCGGAGAGGTCATCTGTTGTGACGGGCATGATTTTTTTCATATTAATGATGCACACACCGAGCGCTACCATGCGCTTGTTGAAACTGAAATTGAAGGGGAAGCAAAGGCAGGAATTAGTATATTCCGAAATATTAAGGCCAGTGTGTTACCTCTGGAGATTTCAATGCTAGAGCGCCATCCGAAAGGCTCTCAAGCATTTATTCCATTACAGCAACAAAAATTTTTAATTGTTGTGGCGCCTGCTTTAGACGAAAATACTCCTGATATTTCAAAACTATGTGCTTTTGTTTCGGATGGCAAGCAAAGTATCAATTATCGGGCAGGCACATGGCATCATCCTTTGCTTACTTTTGAGGCACCAAGTGATTTTGCAGTGGTGGATCGAATTGGAGGTGGAGCGAATTGCGATGTTTTTCAATTTCCACAGGCTATAAAAATTACGACCTAAATTAAAATATACAGATCTGTCTATTTTAATTTAATATTAGAAATCGTTGTGGTGATTTCCAACAATTTAGATTTACATAAAAAATCCCCGCCAATTGAGCGGGGATTTTTTACGCCTTTTTAGACAGTGATATCAGCTAAGTTACCCTTCTGCTCAAGCCACTGCTTACGATCTGCCGAACGTTTTTTCGCAAGTAACTTGTCGAGTAAACCCGCCGTAAAATGGGCATCATCAAGATCTAATTGAACCAAACGGCGTGTATTAGGATCCATCGTGGTTTCACGTAGTTGAATCGCGTTCATCTCACCCAATCCTTTGAATCGGGTAATTTGCGGATTACGATTACCTTTAATATTTTTCAAAATAGTTTCAAGTTCATCATCATCAAGCGCGTAATGAACATCTTTACCAATGTCGATACGGAACAATGGTGGCATTGCCACATACAAATGTCCTTCTTCAACCAATGCTGGGAAGTGTTTAACGAATAAAGCACAAAGCAAAGTCGCAATGTGTAAACCGTCCGAGTCAGCATCGGCCAAAATACAGATTTTACCGTAACGGAGTTCAGATAAATCATCACTGCCCGGATCTACACCAATCGCAATGGCAATGTCGTGGACCTCTTGAGAAGCCAATACTTCATCTGAAGAAACTTCCCACGTATTTAAGATTTTTCCACGAATCGGCATGATCGCCTGAAAGTTTTTATCGCGCGCTTGCTTGGCACTACCGCCAGCAGAGTCGCCCTCGACAATAAATAACTCACTGTCTTCACGTGTTTGACCAACACAATCTGCCAACTTACCCGGCAATGCAGGGCCGGAAACAATTTTTTTACGCTCGACTTTCTTTGCTGCTTTTAAACGGCGACCTGCTTTAGAAATTGCCATTTCTGCCAACTGCATAGCAATTTCAGCATGTTGGTTGAGCCAGAGCGCGAAAGCATCTTTAGCAATATTTAAAACAATATTTGATGCTTCACGACTCGAAAGACGCTCTTTGGTTTGACCTGAAAACTGCGGTTCTTGGAACTTGAGCGACAATATATAGTTCACGCCATCCCAAACATCTTCTGCCGAAAGTTTAAGGTTTCGTGGTAGCAAATTACGCAATTCACAGAACTCGCGCAATGCTTCGGTAACCCCAGAGCGCAAACCGTTCACATGAGTACCGCCTTGTGCAGTCGGAATTAAGTTGACGTAACTTTCTTGAACCTGTTCACCACCTTCCACATTCCAACAAATCGCAAATTCACATGCCGCTCGGTCTGCCTGACCGCTGCTCACAAATGCAGGGTTTGGCAAAATTTCGCGGTCTTGCAATTCATCCATCAAATAATCGACGAGGCCATTTTCAAATTGCCATTCGATTTTTTCATCGTTAATTTGATCGATATAAGTAATTTTTAAACCAGCAGCTAAAACAGCTTTGGCTTTTAAATTGTGTTTCAGTGCTTTTAACGCAAATTTTGGACTATCAAAATATTTAGCTTCTGGCCAAAAATGTACAGTTGTACCCGTCGCGCGCTTTGGAGCTTTCCCTTCGATAACAGCTAAAGGTGCTACTGGTTCACCCTGCTCAAAGGCCATTTGGTATAGGTTACCCTGACGTTGAACTTCGACCTCAACACGTGTAGATAAAGCGTTTACAACCGAAATCCCCACACCATGTAAACCACCTGAAAACTGATAGTTATCGGTACTGAATTTACCGCCTGCGTGGAGCTTGGTCAGAATGATTTCGATACCACTTTGACCATATTCAGGGTGAATATCGACTGGCATACCACGGCCATTATCTTCAACCGACAACGAACCATCTTTATAAACCGTGACACATATTTTGTCGGCATGACCAGCTAATGCTTCATCAACAGCATTATCAATAACTTCTTGGGCTAAATGGTTAGGTCGAGTCGTATCGGTATACATCCCTGGACGACGACGAACAGGGTCTAAACCAGAAAGAACTTCAAGCGATTGAGCCGTATATTGTGTCACGTTGTACGTTTTCCTTATTTGATGGTGTGCGCAAAGAATTCGATCACTAACGGTAATTTTTCTTCAAAATCTTCCATAGCATGATTGCCATGAGCATCCGTCAAAATCAATGAGGATGGCGTTGCAGCACTATAATAGCGTTGTGCTTGACGATAATCCAAAATTTCGTCGCCTTGTTGCAATAAGACGAGTATTTTGTCGGCATTTTCAGGTTGTTTCAGTTCCAGTTGTTGTAACTGCCGTAACTGAACATGGTCAATTGACCATTGATCATTCACCACATAGGGCATACTTTCAACTTGAAATAACTCATCAAACAGTTTCCATGGTTGCATAGCAGGGTTAATCAGTACAGCTGGAACATTATATTTTGCGACAAAATATGTCGCAAAAAACCCGCCAAGGCTACTACCAACTAAAGCCACGTCTTGTAACGATTCAATAAGCGCTGAAACTTGCTCAACCACTAGATCAGGAGATCTGTTTAAATCTGGCAAATGCACATTTATGCCCAATTCGCTACAATACTGCTTAAGGCTCAGCCCTTTAATTGAAAGAGAGCTACTATTAAAGCCATGGAGGTAGATAATATTCATATATTTTCCCTCTAAATTGAGAATAAACTCACATTTTTGTTCTCAGTTTGTATATAAAAACACTATTGTCAGACAAGAAAAACCACTCAACTAACCATTCATCAGTATTTTAAAAACATGTGTTATTTAAACTACTAAGATGGAAACGTTAGCTGCCGTTGATAAAAAGTACAGCTTAAAACGTCGGTTATAACGTATATGGGGAAAAGATATGCCGAGCTTAACACCACTACATGAAACTTATTGTAAATGGGATCGTACGCCACCTAGTCAGGCAGACGTATTAGAAGGTTTAGCTCAACTGTTCAGTACCAGCTTAAATGGTGTACATGAATTAATTCAAGTTATTAATATTGAAGTATTAAAAAATGCTTTTGGTGTGAGCACACAAAATGCTAAAAACTTTCAAAAACGACCATTTGTGCAAAAGGCATATCAGTTTTCTTATGGCGCTTTACAAAAATATGGGAGTTGTTTTTTAGCGCCAAGCTTACGTCATATTATTGAAAAATATCCTACACTTCACGAAAAACCACTGACCCCAAGCCTACATTTTTTAGTCGGCATTTTGAATGGGATTTTTGGGGATTATCTACTTAAACAGCATAGCCCCCTCGCCTTACCCATGGTGCTATACGATCACTATGGTGCAATACAACAAGGCGAACTTGCAGGCCGTATTGTGATTTTGGCTCATGGTTTGTGTATGAACCATCTGACTTGGTCAAATGCACACTATGGCGGCATTGGTGAGCGCCTGTTAGCGCAGCGTGACCATAACACCATGTTGTATTTAAATTACAACACAGGTCGACGCATTTCAGCCAATGGACGCAGTTTTTCAAACTTATTAGAAGACTTGGTCCAACGTAATCCAAGAATTACCAGCATCGATATAATTGGCCATAGTATGGGCGGACTGGTTTCCCGTAGTGCCTTGTTTTATGGCAAACAAAATATGTATCAATGGATCCATATGGTCGAGAATCTAGTCTGTATTGGCTCTCCACATCATGGGGCAGTTTTAGAGCGCTTTGGCTTTACCATACAAGATAAACTTGGGGCTTTCCCTTTTGTCGGCTTACTCGGTCAACTGGTTAATATTCGGAGTAATGGTATTTTAGATCTACGCCACGGCAGCGTTCGTGATGATGATTGGGAACATATGGATGCCCGTATTGGTATGATGGATGATAACCGCGCCCCTGCTCCACTACCTTCCCATATCAACACCTTTTTAGTAGCAGGGACCTTAGAATTTGAAAAGGTGCGCAATAAAGCGTTGACCGTAATTGGCGACTACTTAGTGAGTGTAAAAAGCGCGCTAGGCGAACACCCTAACCCACGTTTTCAGCTTAAGGTTCCAGACTCACATAAAGCCGTGTTTTATGGTTTAAATCATTTTGAAATTCAGTATCACTCGAGTGTTGCCGAACAGATCACTCGCTGGTTATATCCTCATGCTAATGATTACGTTCAAGAGGGTATTCAAACTCATATTATTGATATGCCGAACTATAAGCTCGAAGATTTAGAAGGAATTGTAGAGACGTAAAAAAAAAGCCCAACTTATGTTGGGTTTTTTATAGAATCTAAAATATTTTAAAAAGAGCTCTATAACTATTGTTTATCTTTAAAAAATAAGTTGTCTTTACTATCTAAAACTTCATCAGAATAAAGATAGTATTTTCCTTTCTTAAAGATCACTTTTCCTAACTTTTCACCACTTTGAACTTTAAAGAAATATAGCTCGTTATTTTTCTCTTTCACTTTGCATATATAAGATTTATCAACCTGAAAGCCAGCAATAGAATACTCACACTTTTTGGGTGTTAGTGTTAAAATAAATTCTATCGTCGCAACATTTCCACCTGGTAGTTCTTCTGAACTATAATAATGATAAGTACCATTCCAATTATCTATATTTGCAAATGTGTTAACCGAAAAAGCCAGCAATAATAAACAAAATTTTTTCATTTAATTAATTTATAAACAATTAAGTTAAACTATTATAACCATATGATAATAAAATATTTTATTATTTTATAAATCAACCCTTAAAAATAATTTTTTGAAAATTAATTCTTATCACTATTACCAAATATAGAGAAATATATGAAAGAAATTGTTGTTTTTGACTTGGATGGGACATTACTATCGGGTGACTCTACAAAGGCATGGCTAACAGATAAATTAAAATCCAATATTTTTAGATTTATCGCTGCACTTATTGTTATGCCCATCGCTTTGCCTATTATGAAATTTAAGAAATATAAATCTAACGGTGCTTCATTGTATTTATGGATTGCAACGTATGGCTTGAACGAAGAAAAATTAGAATACAGCTTTAAGAATTTCTCTAAGAATATCAAAAACAATTCTTTCAATTCATTATATTGGTTTGAGCAAGGTATAAACGAAGTTAAAGATCATTTAGCCAATAGAAGAATTGTGTTTATTGCTACGGCTGCACCAGAAAAGTTAGCGAATGTTTTACTCGATTCTATCAATCTAGATGTACGAATTATTGGTACTCCTCTACAAAACAAACTGGGAGGATGGATAAGTGGGATACATTGCAGGTCTGAAGAAAAAGTAAGAAGATTGAATAAGCTTGATATCAAACAACCTTGGTTTGCAACATACAGTGATGATATTGAAAATGACTTACCTATTTTGATTAGTGCTAAACTGCCCTATTTAATTAACGAGGATAACAACAAAATTAAAAATATTAAAATCAAAAATTTAAAAATATTAAATCGGTTTTAAGCTTATGATATGAATATTGTTTATATAGATTTCTAAAGACTAAATAAAGATAGCATAGACACTTTTAGTAATAAAAGTGTCTATGCTATCTTTATTTAAATTTCTATTTATAGAGAATATTATCAGATACTTTCATTAATTTTCTCTATACTTATTTCTTAAATCTAACAAACCTTTACTATATATTTTTTCATTTTCAGTGCACGATGCTTGTAAGTTCATATCTAGGTAAGTATAACGATGTAACAACTTTTCTTCATTATTTTGCCCTCCAAAAATATTAAAATGTGCACCTTCACTTGAAAAACATTCAGTTATAATATTAGGAATTCCATCCCCTATCAAATCAACTCCTCTAATTTTATTATTTTTATATAAAATCTGATCCTTATTTAATTCAAAGCCATAGCCTCGAACTAAATCCTTGCTTCTTTTTTTAATATTATAAAAATAATTAGGCTCATCTGTAACAAAAGCTAATTCTGAAACACAATCACTACTATCTTTTTTCAATAGTGGGTTCACAACATCATATTTAAATTTTTCTTCCTCTTTATAGATAATTACGATATCTTTATTAAGAGGTTTTTCACTTACTATACAACCTTCATCAGAATCTAATAATAAATAAATCTTATTGTCTAACATTTTTTTTATATCTTTACTAACCTGTAATTTCTCTACTGAAGGTAATTTTTTTTGTGGCATCTCGACTTTATGTTGTTCAGTAGGTTTAACATGAGTAGTCTCACTTAAATGTTTATTATCACAAGCACTTAAGCCCAATCCCAATAAACACATACCAATTAATGTTTTGTAAATCACTTTTTACCTACCTGTCTCTGACCAATGAGGTGCATCTTTACTACCATACCAAATTACACCATATTTTTTGCCTAGTTGAGTTAATGTTGCCCAACTTGTAATTTTTATACTTTCACCATCAATAGTCACAACTTTTCCAATATAATTAGATATTCTCATATCTACTGCTTTTTTTCTATTATGGTTTGAAGAGCCTGGTTTACCTACTGGATTCTTGCCTATACCATATTTTTTATACATTGCTTTTGCTGATTTTATTGCTTCAGTTTTATTTCCTTTATGTGTCCAATCAATATTTACTCCCGGAAATGGAGGTACTTTATCTACAGCAATTTCTCCTCTTGCTATCGCTGTAGAATAATACATTAAATAACTTCTTTCAGATGGACGCCAAGTTGTATTAATTACGACACTGATACCGGCATTTTTCATGCCATTAATAAATTTTGAAGCGTTGGTTTTGAAAGGCTCAGCTAAATCACTTAAACTATTACTTTGTAAGAACAAGCTACACCAATCCACTCCGCTAACTTTTAGTTGAGATGAATCCGACTTAGTAACATTAATAGATATAGGTTTCATATCTTTTTGTAATGTTACTTGAGTCAATAGGTTAGTATTTTCAAATATTTTTATTGTTTGTCCGGCTTGGCCCTTATGTATTTTTGTACCTAGACCGCTAACACCGCTTATATGAGAGTTTTTATTTCCTTTATACTCAATTATATATTCACAATTACTAACTAATTGCTTAGTTATTTTGTCATAAGTTAAAATTTTAAACTCTATATCACTATTATCTATAACAATAGTTTTAGGATGGCCTTCTGTACTGGTTTTTACTTTTTCATCTCTCTTAGGGGTAGAGTCATCAGTTTCAACTGGCTTATCAACTAGTCGCTTATGTTTAGCTGAAGGAATTGGTTGTTTAGATTGAGATATTTCTACAACTTTAGTCCCTGTCTTTATATTTTTTGATGCTTGCTCTATTGCTGAGGAATCAACATCGATAACACGAAGCGATTTATTTTTATCAACTTTGATAGTTAATAAATTCCGTTCATCTCTTAATTTATAATTCAGTTCGAATCCTGGCATTGCACTAACAGTTATCTTTCCATTACCATCAGTCTTTTTTTGCTTTATCTGATTTCTATATTTTTGAATTAAATTCAAATTCGTTATAGGTTTTTTCGTATCTCTATGTCTGAACAGGATATTAAAAGTATGTAAATTAACCTTTATAATCTTTTCACCCATCCCCTCTTGTGCTGTAAAACGAATAATTTCTTGTTTTGAGTCCAGCCCACTAATTAAAACTGTAATCTCCTCACCACTTAACGCTACTAAATTATTTTCAATACCATTAGTACCTACACTATGCTTCTTTTCAGCATTTTTATATTTTAAAAAATAGGAAAAATTTGGTATTACCTTATTTTCACTATCTATGATCTTAATACTAAAATTAACGTTTTTTTGTTTAGTATTATTCTCACCCTCTTCTGCTTTTTTTTCATTATTTACTTCAGCTTTGGTGTCTTTTTTTACAGATTCTTGCTTTTGACTAGGTGATGTCTGTTGGTTATGTATGTCAGTTTGAGATTTTATTCCACTACGACCACTTGCAACAACTATAACCGAAGAATGATTTTTCCCATCAGCAATTAATAAAATTTCTTTATTATTATTATCAACCGCTTGAACACCATCAATAGTAAATCTTGCTCCCCAACCATCTTTCACAAGAAATGATCTAATTTTACCTTGATTATCAGTAACTAAATTACTTAACGCTGGTACTACTTTTGTTTTCTTGTACCCAATACTTACACTAGACTTAGCAAGTACATTAGCACTTCTATCAACAAATTGAACATAGAAACGCGATGTACCTTTATATCTATACCAACGCATATCATCATTTTCTGTTCCTTTTATTTTTACTTCTTCAGTCAAGGAACTTTTAGCAAAATCTGGAACTAGTGAAGTATATTTTTCTGGATTTTTCTTATGTAAAGCTGCTTGAGCTTTAGGGCTAAAATATAATACAACTCCATTTGTTATATCCTCTTCCAGTCCTTGATAAATTGGTGATATTGCTTCAATAATATCTTGGGTATGATCAGATATATTCCCTGAATACATTTCTGTCACAGCTTTTTTAAAAGGTGGATTTTTATCAGTAATAGCATCGAAATTCTTTTTTAAAATATCACTAACATTTCTTGCATTAAGCCACTCTGCAAAACCAATCCTATTTTTTATACAGTGCGCCACAACTTTCCAAGTGGTTGGACTGCATCCTCCAGCTTCTCCTGCCACAGTCCCAACAAACTTTATAAATTCTTCTGAATAACTCATTTACTGTTACTTCCACAAGGATTTTGGATTTTCTTTTTAAATAGAATTTTACCATAATCATTTGCAATTAAATTGAGCTCTCCAGTATTATCAAAATGAGACATCTCACTAAAATCACTGTAATAATTAAATTTTGATGGAAGAATATTGAATTTCTTTTCACTTAAGTCTATTAAAATTCTTTTATTATTAGTGAACATCTTTTTTGCATATATTTTCTTTTTACGACTATCACTTTCTATAATACATTTAGACTTAATATCAAAACTAATCAACTCCTCAGTATAGTCTTCCTCATGTTTTCCAATAAAGTAATGTCCTACACAAGGTGAACCACATGAACTTACTACATGAAAGATGTCTTCATTAACTTTTTCAATACTTGGTGATTTTATATCGTGTAATAAAATATTTTTTTTACCATTTGCTGTTAGAACCACATTACAACTTGTCTCATATTCGTCCGTACATTGGGAAATAAGATTAAAATCTTCTTTTGCATAACTTTTCAGTGAAAATAAAACCAAAAAGAGGCAAACAATATTTTGTTTATTAAACATCAGTCAATCTCCTAATCATTATATGTATGCTCATGATCAATTCCACATCCACAGCCATCAATCTCCTCACCATCTAGTGATTCAGCTTCCTGTCCAAGCATCAGCTCTTTAATTTCTGTTAAATAAGCTCCTGGGACTAAAGCGAGTTCTACATTATCAACAGAATCGCTGTAAACTCTCGCGCTACTTTCTTGCTCAAACTCATATACAGCTTCAATTTTCTTAGAATGATTAATTAACTTATATTTCATATTTTTTAATATTTTAGTATCAAATATTTGACTTAAATCAAATCTCATACTATACATCCCAGTTGCCGGCATTTTCGGCAACTCAGCATTTACTGTTGCTCCACTCGTAAACAAGTGCTGCCCAGCTTTACTTTCAAACTTACCGCCTGTTGTTGAAAATACACCATCCGCATTAATTTTGAGCTGAGATCCACCCGCGGTTAAAACAATTTCTTTTGGACTGGTAAGCTCGATTTTTTCTTCCGTAGAAATGAGCTTAATGACCTTTTTAGCAATTGCTTCAATGGCATCGTCTTGTGCTTGTAGTTCGAGCTTTCCTTTTGCTGCATAAGCACGCAAACCCTTTTGCGCGGCAAACAAACTTATTTTGTCTTGCGCATGCCCAATGATATTTTTCTGTGCACTTAAATTAATTGAACCGCTGGCACTTTCAGCAATATCTTGCGAAGCTTGCAGAATAATATTTTCAGGTGTCGTCAAGGCAATGCCATTTGGCGATGCTAATAACATCAAGGCTTGTCTAAAAATTTTGCCTTGTTCTTGCTGTTTAATATCGGAACTACTTTCTAAACCTTGGGTATAACCTTCCATAAAGCCTTGCAAAGAACTTAATGCTTTAGAAGGTGATACTTCCAATTTACTGCCTTTACTAAACGTTCCACATACACTCATCATGTCAAAGTCTTTAGTCTCGATATTCGCTAAGACTTTTCCAACCTCTTGAATACTTTCAAATGGATTTTTATGAATGCGGTCTTTAATACTGGCAAGTTTTCCTTTAACGATGTCAGCACCATGCTCTTCAACATTTTCAATAAATGCTTTTAAGTTTTCTACCGCATCTTTGGCATCGCTAAAAAAAGAATTAAATTCGTCTACAACGCCTTTTGCATTTCCCCCTAACGCACCAATATCTTGAATAAAGCCGCCACAGTCTTTTAAAGCGTGAATAGGATCGTTATTAATCCCTTCTTTAAATAGATTCACCGTACTATCTAATGCCTGTCCTGTAGTTTTTAGCTCAAGTGACTGGATGAATTTGGGTAGGCGATTAATCACGTTCAAAGCATCAGTCTGTTGCTTTGCTGCAACTTCACTGAGCATTTTCATGCTTTCATAGCCTTGTGAAAGTAAAGATTGTGCTTGTGCGGCCTCTAGATGGTCTGCAATCGCCTGCTCTTGTGCATAGGTACTAATGAGCATCCCTTTACCTGCACGCACAGCTCCCCAAGCATCTGTTCTAAGCTCAAAGCCTTCTCCACGGCCTTGGCTCGTCGCTTGTTCTTTTGGATGGCTTAAATTACCCAAATTCAGCTGTGTTGCTGCATGGCTACTTTGTAATTGGGTACTAATTTGCCCCGTTGTGTCATCAAAGCGTAATTGGTTAAAGCCACTACCACTGATTTCCTGACTGCGAATTCCGCTTAGTTTTTTAGTATCAGGAAGCTGCCCTTTCACATCGAACTTGGTTGGTGAGCGCTGTGCTTCATGAATGCGTCCAGTCACAAATGGACGGTCAATATTGCCATCAAAGAAGTCAATGACCACCACTTCACCAATACGTGGTAAGAAGCGTGCTCCATAACCTTCGCCTGCCCAAGGAGTCAGTACATCCACCCAAGCTGAGTCGGTATCATTGTCATTGCTACCCGCGCCACCATCATGCCCATGATCATCACTACGGGTGAATAGAAAACGCACCTTAATGCGCCCCCATTCATCAACATGAATAGTCTCTCCCTCTGGCCCCACGACTTTGGCTCTTTGCGGGTAAGCAATTGGGCGATGCTGTTCTGGATTATATTCAGGTGCCGTTTTAATTTGACGGCGTATTAGGGTCAGCTCATTACCTTGGCGCTCAATATCATCATAACCACGTTTATCCCAACGACTTTGGGTTAACAACTGGCTAACTTGCTGATGTAAATCTTTTGGTAAGTTATTTTGGTTATAGAAATTTTTAGCAATGATTAAGAACTCTTGATCTGCTCCTTCATGCTGATCAATTTCAGGATGCTCCTGTAAATTAAACCAATAGCCGACTTGACTATCACGGACGCTACTATAAGCCTTAAAATATTTGGCCCGACTCGCGTACATGTCAGTGAAGTGCTGATTTAATTTTTCTAGCTGATTACTACTTGAAGCAGTGGCCTGATCTTCCCCTTTCAAATCTTGCATCCAAGCAGGACTAACATGCCATGCTTGTTCAAGACTCAAACTCGCTGAATCAAATTGCTCTGAATGTAAGTGTGTAGTGATAACTGAACCTACACCTTCTTCATGTGCTAGAGCATCAGGTTGCCAACGCTGCACATGTACAGCAGTCGGCTGTAAAGACCGCACCGCAACAAAACCTGTAATGCTATCTTGATATTCTGTCGCACTACTTCTGTGATAGCGAATACTGCGTCGTTCTAAAGCTTGGTACTGGCTATTATCATCAATGAGTCTTAGTTTTTGAGCCTGTATTGGTGCAGTAAAATGAGGGACAAAAAGCTCTGATTCATCAATGAGCCAACTAACACCCTCACTTCGCCACAAGCGTGTAAGAAAGTCATAATCAGATTCATTGTGCTGCATGATAAATGGGCGAATATCATAACTCTGACTTAATCCACTAAGATCAAGACTTAAACTTGTCGCAAATAGCTGACTTTTTTCTTGCCATTCTTTAAATAAAACTTCCGTGACTTCAATAATGCTTTTATTCATAAAAACACGACTATTACGGCGCTTGTGCCATAAGTTTGTCGCGTCTTTTAAGGTGAGTTTATAAAGCGTTAAAGCACCGTCACTCTGGCCATAACTCGCTTCTGTTACAATTCCTGTAGTTCGGAATAATTGTCCAGAATCAGTAACCTGATCAACAGCAACTTGCACACCTATAAACTGCTTTAATGCAATTTGGGCACTCGTTGAAAGGCAGATCAACTCAGCTTCCAATCCCCCATTTAGCTGATGTTGGCCTTCTATACGCTGTAAAAAAACTTGGCTATTGAGTAGTTCATTAGAAAATTGCACATGGATGGCACGTTTCTGCGCACTTAACCCTATTTTTTCCAAAACATTAAAGATATTAAAAAGCATTTTTTTATAATCATAAGGATATATAAACGGCTGCACTTTATAAAAAACAGAACTATCTGTCTACATGATTATGCTTTTTTTTAATTCGTTTTTTTATATTTTGACCTATTCCCAAGCAATAAAAAGCCCAACATAGTGTTGGGCTTTTTTAAAGAGCTTTAAGCTCTTTTTTTGGTTGTCTTAAATACTGGATAAAAACGGAATAACTGCCATAAACAGACCAGTAATAGTAAGAGGAAATAGACCAATGACCAAACTGGTAAAGATTGACCTAAAAAGGTCCAATCAATTGCTGCACATTCACCTGAACCCGACAATACTTCTTGTAAAACCGTTTTCATTGGTAAGGCATCAATTAAATAATTTAAACCTGGGCCACAGCTTGGTACTTGATCTGGTGGTAAATGTTGCAACCAGACATGACGTCCTGCCACACCTACTGACCATAAAATTGCGATGCCTGCTAAAAATGCATAAAAACGTTTAACCGCATTGGAAACTGGGTTATGCAAAAAGGCTATGAGTGCTACAAGGCCCATCGCCATTAAGCCAACACGTTGAAAAATACAGAGCGGACATGGCTCTAAACCTTTTACATGTTCCAGATACAACGCAAAAGACATGCCGACAATACTTGCTAAAACAAGTAGTCCACTCACCAAACGGTAACTTAATCGCATGTAAAACCTCGTTTTATTATCGATATTGTTCAAGATATTGATCAAAACTGACCTTGGTATCTTGCTCAAGTTTTTCTTGCTGCTGTAAAGATTGCGCAGCCAACTGTTCAAAATGTTTCAAAGCTTCCACACTAAGCTCGTGCTGTTCATAACTTTCAGCATGTAACTGAGCCATGTGGCTACCAAAACTCCAAGTTCCACCATGCTTTAACGTATCGTCAATGACATGGGCAGATAAAGTTTCATCAACTTCATCAATTCGTGCTTGCATAACCGCCAAAGCTGAACCATACAAGTCCGTTGCATAGGTCTGATCGAGTAGCTGTGCACAATCTTGCATTTTTGCAATATATAAACGTGCCCAATCTTCGATGTGATATGACCCTGTTAAATCTGTAATGGTTGCGTTTGGCGCTCGACCTCGGTTGACCACCTCTGTCTGATTTTTCTCAACCAAGTCTTGTTCAGGACATAACAAGTCTGGGCTATCACTTAACAGACAATAAAGTGCTAACACTTCAAGAAAGCCTGCTGTCGTTTCATCAACGCCAATTGCCGAGTATGGATTTACATCTACAGCACGTAACTCAACATAGCCCACGCCTCGATTTTTTAAAGCTTGAGACGGTGTTTCACCTGCTTGAGGCACCTGTTTTGGACGTACTAGACTGTAATATTCATTCTCAATCTGCAAAACATGATCATTAATTTGCAATGGCTCACCAGATGCATCATTTAACCCTAAACGGCTAAATGGTGGGTAAGGAGAATGAACGGCTTTTTGTAAACCATCCAGATAGCCAGACAAATTGTTGTAATGAATACCTAAGCTTTTTTGTGCTGAGTTTTGATAGCCCAATCGCCCCATACGGAGTGCTGTAGCATACGGTAAATAGTATGAACCTTTGATTAAAGGCAACAAATGATGTTTGTGTCCGGTCAAGAAACAACGACAGACTGTTGGGCTTGCGCCCACCAAGAACATGACCAATGGTGTTAAACGAATAAAATTACGAATAAGGCCAAAATAACGATGGCTACGGTAATCCTGCAAACTTAATGATTTTAATTGTTCGTCAGTTTCATGAGCTTGTAGCTCAGCAAAAAGGGTATCTGGGAAAGATAAGTTGTAATGCACCCCTGAAATGGTCTGCATACGACGACCATATCGAATTCCTAACCCACGGCGATATAGTGTTTTAAAACGGCCAATATTAGAAGTGCCATATTGCGCTAGACGAATGCGTTCTTCATTGTCGTCTAACATACATGGCATAGACAGTGGCCAGAGTTTTTCACCATTTTCTAAATGACGATGTACAACCGCATGAATATCGGTGAGCTCATGCAGAGCTTCTTCAATTGTTGGCTTAGGTGAGGTAATAAACTCCATCAACGCTTCTGAATAATCAGTCGTAATTTTTGGATGTGTTAAAGCTGAACCTAATGCTTTCGGATGTAACTCTTGTGATAAGAACCCATTACTTTGCATACGTAGGCTTTCACGCTCTATTCCACGTAACATGCCTTGTAGTAGCGACGAATCCACCCAAGCAGGAATAACTGATTGAGATGGTGTAGTGGGTTGACTCATGCATTTGCTCGCTTATTAAAGATCACTATATACAAAATCGTGAGATGATACGGTTACTTATATAATCACATCATTCCAGTTTGGCAATTTTTATCACAATCTTGTTATTTAAGACACGAAAGAATTGTGATTTTATTGAAGAATAATTGCTAAAGAGTTGTCAATATCATGAACGAACAAGACATTTTAAACTTCTGGTTTTCTCCTGAACACCGTTCACTTTGGTTTGCAAAAAGTGATGATTTTGACAAAAAAATCCGTGAAAATTTTTCTGATGTTCATCGACAGGCAACTCAAGCAGAACTCTGGTCTTGGCGAAAAACAGCAGAAGGTCGTTTGGCAGAGATTATTGTACTAGACCAGTTTTCTCGCAATATCTATCGTGATCAGCCCCAATCTTTTGCCTATGACAGCTTGGCATTAGCTTTGGCACAAGAAGCAATTAGTTTGCAACTCGATGCACAGCTTAATCCAGAGCAACGCTCTTTTTTATATATGCCGTTTATGCATAGTGAATCAAAATTGATTCATGAGTTTGCCTTGAAACTATTTCAACGTCTTGGCAATGAAATTAACTTAAGCTTTGAGAAAAAGCATAAAGTCATTATTGATCGCTTTGGACGCTATCCTCATCGCAATGCCATCCTTGGACGTGTCTCAACACCAGAGGAAACCGAATTTTTATTAGAACCGAACAGTAGTTTTTAAGACTTTTCTATTTTTTAATGCTGAGTCATCTTTGTTTTAATGCTCAGCTGGGAGTTCACCATGAAATATCTCTCTCTTTGTTTAGCATTAGGCACTGCCTTAACCTTAACTGCTTGTGCAACGACTCCAAGTAAACCAAAAACCTTTGATCAACTTGGTCAGTTTTCCGCATACCCTTTAAATGCACAAACGTTTCGTATTAGTTTTCAAGCCGATCCGAATATGAGTTACGGTGCAGCTGAAGAAATCACTTTGGTAAAATCAGCGCAAACGACCGTACAAAAAGGTTTCCGCTTTTTTAAAGTACTGAATGACCCAAGTAACCAAAGTCAGAAACCACCACGTCAGGCTGTGGTTTATCCATCTGCTCCAAGCTTTTATCCTTATGGCTATGGTCGTCGCTATCCGGGTTTCTGGCATGATCCGTTCTATGATTTCCCACAAGTGGTCAATATCGACCCTGTTCAAGTGTCGTATACTATTGAATGTTATCGGGATCAAAAGCAAGCTCCTCAAGACGCTTTTGATGCAACCTTGATCTTGAAATCAATCGGACAAAAATATGGATTGAGTCCGACAGGAGCGCTGTTGCCACCACCCGAGCCTCCAGTAAAACAAAAATGAATAGGATAAATTTATGAGCATGGCAGAAGAAGTTCACCACGTGCCCAGTCTTAAACGTAGTAAATATTTTGCTACCCTAGCGCTGATCATCGTCGTTGTGCTGTGGATTGCACTGATGGTAGCCGACCGTTTTCTGCCAGAATACACAGGTTTTATTCATATTTTGATGCTAGGGGCCGAAGCAGGCGTAGTTGGTGGTCTAGCCGATTGGTACGCGATTACAGTTCTGTTTCGGAACCCTTTTGGTAAGTTACCGATTCCTAAGTTTTTACGGGACCATACCGAGATTATTCCGCGTAACAAGGCACGCATTGCAGAGTCAATGGGCCGTTTTGTACAGGAAAATTTTCTTTCGCCTCAAGTGGTCGAAAGAAGCTTAGAAAAAACTGACTTAAGCCTCGCAATTGGTCAATGGTTGGCAAGTCCGCAAAACAATACGCAAGTGGTGCAGCTCATTCAGCAAACTGTACCGAAAATTTTTGAATTTGTGAGCCAAGAGCAAATTGCTAATTTCGTACAAAACAACAGCGTGCAATGGGTACGTAATACCCAAGTCAACAAACTCGCCAGTGAAATGCTACGTGCAGTCTTGGAAAATGATTTCCACCAAGATGTTTTACAACGTGGTCTAGATATTGCCCATGAGTGGGTGGTACAAAACCCAGATAAAACCCGTGAATTAACCCGAAAAATGTTTAAAGCACTGGGCGTCTGGTCACTTGCAAGAGGTGCAAGCTGGATTGGAATTGATGTTCAACAACGTACAATCGACTCACTCGTTGAAAAAGTAGAATCGATGCTGGCCGACCATGAACACCCATGGCGACAAGAAATTGAAACGATTGCACACACACTCATGCTAGAGCTAGCGAAACCCGATAGTGTTGCCAGTCAACGCCTTAACAGCGGTAAAGATGCGCTCCTTGATAGTCCTCAAGTTCTAAATTTTATTAGTGGTGCTGTCACCATTTTGTGTGATGCCATTAAAGAAGATTTAATGAAAGAAGACTCTGGCATTGCAATGAACCTGCGAGCTGCGATTCAGCAGCTCGGTGAAAACCTTGTTCAAAATGTAAAAGTACGTGAAGTTCTCAACAAAGAAATGACAGGACTTGCCATGAATTTTACGGATCAATATAGCCATAAAATCATACGCTATGTGAGTGAACGCATTCATGAATGGGATTCACGTGAAATGATCGGGAAAATTGAAAATGAAGTCGGTGGCGACTTGCATATGATCCGAGTAAATGGTGTTGTAGTGGGTGCATTTATTGGTTTGACACTCGGTGTAATTCGGGCAGTGATTGAGTCAATTTTATAACTTTAAATATTTTTAATAAGAGAACAATATGCTTCAGCTACAGTCAAAATTGGCCACTCAAGGCGTGACTATTTTTAGTACCATGACGGCAATGGCACATCGTTTAGGTGCTCTCAACCTATCACAAGGCTTTCCAGATTTTCCGGCGCCACAAGCCTTACTGGAAGCTTTATCTCAGGCGACTTTAGCTGGACATAATCAGTACCCGCCTGGCGATGGTATTCTCGGTTTACGCGAGCAACTCGCTTTACAATTTCAGCAGCGTGATCAAATTCAACTTGATCCTGTTACTCAAATCACGATTACTCCCGGCGCAACCATTGCAATTTTTTGTGCCATACAAGCCTGCATCAATGCAGGTGATGAAGTCATTATTTTTGACCCAAGTTATGATAGCTATGGCCCTTCTGTCGAGTTAGCAGGCGGCAAAGCGGTTCATATTGCCTTGCAAGCACCTGACTTTAAGGTGAACTGGCAACAAGTTAAAGATTTGATTAATGACAAAACCCGTATGATTGTGGTGAATACGCCCCATAATCCAACAGGTACGATCTGGGCAAAACAAGACTGGTTAGAACTCATTGAACTGATTCAAGATAAAAATATTTTGATTTTATCCGATGAGGTCTATGAACACTTAGTTTTTGATGGTCAACAACACTTTAGCGCATTGCATTTTCCAGAGCTCAGAGAGCGTAGTTTTGTGATTGGTTCTTTTGGAAAAACCTTTCATGTGACGGGATGGAAAACGGGTTACTGCGTCGCTTCACCTGAGCTAATGCGTTTATTCCGCCAGATTTATCAATATGCGAATTTCTGTGGCACGACTCCTTGTCAGATTGCGCTAGCGCAATATATGGAGCAACATCCAGAACATATTCAAGAGCTTTCTCAGTTTTACCAAACGAAAAGAGATCGATTTAATCAGGCAATTCACAATAGTCGTTTTTTACTAAAACCTTCTCAAGGTACTTATTTCCAAAACCTTGATTACAGTCAAATTAGACCTGACTTAAACAATGTAGAAATGTGCCAGTTTCTTGCCGAGCAACACAAGATTGTGGCAATTCCAGTTTCGGTTTTCTACCAGCAAGCGCCTGAGTCTTTACGCTTGATTCGATTCTGCTTTGCTAAAAATGATGAGACTCTGCAAAAAGCAGGAGAAATTTTGAATCAATGTTAATAAATTTAGCCACTTAGCACTGTAAAAATACTACAAGTCATTCGCTCCAACTATGCTAAGTTGAATATCCGCCCCGCTCATCAAAGAGATGGGCGATGGAGAACACATGCCACCAAGACAGTCCTTAATTCAACAGCAAAATCTATGGAAAACATTTTTTGTTTTCTTGCTACCCTTGATTGCAACCAATATTTTGCAGAACTTGTCGGGAACTATTAATACCATCTTTGTTGGTCAAATGATGGGAGTAGATGCAATTGCGGCAGTTTCTGTATATTTCCCTATCTTATTTTTGCTACTCGCTTTTATTATCGGGATTTCAACGGGTACTACTGTTTTAGTAGGGCAAGCATGGGGTGCGCAAAATATAGAAAAAGTCCAAAGTGTAGTTGGTTCTACCCTGTTTATGACCATCATTGGTGGAATTATTACCGCGATTCTTGGTGTGTTTTTCGCCCATGATATTTTGGAGCTTTTAGGTACAGATCCCAAGGTAATGCATCTTGCTTTGCCTTATGTACAATGGATGTTGGCGGGTAGTCCACTTCTGTTCGTTTATATTATCTATACCTCAATTTTACGTGGTGTGGGAGACAGTACGACCCCTTTACTGGCCCTCGCTTTAACCAGTGTCATCGGTGTAATTATTACACCAATTCTTCTCAAAGGTTATTTTGGCTTTCCTGCCCTAGGGATTATTGCTCCTGCTATAGCATCAATTATTAGTTATATCGCAATATTAATTTTTCTCGCGATTTATCTAAATAAGAAAAATCATTCACTTCGCCCGAATCGTCAACTTCTGCAACATATCCGTCATAATCCAGAACTGAGCAAAATCATTTTACGCTTAGGCGTCCCAACGGGTATTCAAATGATTACAACCTCAATGGCGGGTTTAGTTATTGTTGGGTTGGTTAACCATTATGGTTCACATGCTACAGCAGCGTATGGTGCAGTGAATCAGGTGCTCAACTATATTCAGTTTCCAGCGATTTCGATCTCCATCGCAGCCTCAATTTTTGCAGCGCAAGCGATTGGTGCGGGTAAATCAGATCTATTAGCGCGAGTAACCCGTACGGCTCTGGGAATGAACTTTTTATTTACAGGTGCCTTAATTGCACTTGGTTATCTATTTTCAAAATATTTAATGGCTTTGTTTATTACCGACCCAACTGTGGTGGTGTTAGGTCAACAGCTTTTATTTATTGTACTTTGGGCGATTTTATTCTTTGGTGCAGGTGCCATTTTTGCATCTATCATGCGTGCGAGCGGTACCGTGACTGTTCCAATGCTGATTAACATCTCTGCCATTTTATTTATTGAAATTCCATGCGCTTACTGGTTTAGCTCAATGTGGGGACTTAAAGGCATTTGGGTTGCCTATGCCTTGGCATTTGTGAGTTTATGTATTATTCAAGGCTTGTATTATCAATTTATCTGGAAGAAAAAGACGATCAAAGTTCTTATTTAGAACCATCCAAGCCACATAAAAAAAGCCATCATTTGATGGCTTTTTTTAATTTAAATCTTATTTCATCCATTTGGTCACAACGGTTGAAGCGCGTTGATATCCTGTTGGGAACAAACGCTGCAATGCATCAAGAAATTTTGCATCACTACCAATCAATAAACGGCGTTTATTTTTCAAAACAGCATCCAAGATTTGACGAGCCGCTTCTTCTGGTGGAGTACGTAGGAACTTATCAAAGTTTTGAATCGATTTAGCTGGGTCCATACCTAAAGTACTCAAGCTATCACTCATTTTTGCAGCTTTAGCAATATTGGTGCAAATTCCCCCCGGATGTACGCACAAAGAACTCACACCACTTTTTTCAATATCCAACTCTTGGCGTAATGATTCGGTAAAGCCACGCACAGCAAATTTAGTTGCGTTATAACCAGATTGAGTCGGTTGAGCAGTCAGACCAAATAAGCTCGAGATGTTAATAATGTGCCCATCTTGAGTTTGCTTAATGAACGGTAAAAATTCTTTAGTACCGTATACGACACCCCAGAAGTTAATCCCAACAATCCACTCTAAATCTTCGTAGGTCGCGCCTTCGACAGTCGAACCTAACGCAACACCAGCATTGTTAAAAATCAGGTTAACAGAGCCGTGATCTTGTACTGTTTCTTGCGCCCACTGCTTTACCGCTTCACGGTCAGACACATCAAGCTTTTTGGTAGTAACAGTAATATTGCTGTACGGCTTTAAAAGCTCGACAGTTTGTTGTAATCCTTTTTCATTAATATCACTCAACGAAAGATGGCAGCCCTGTTTTGCCAAAAGAATTGCTAACTGTTGCCCAATGCCAGAACCCGCGCCCGTAATTGCAGCGACTTTGTTTTTAAAATTTTTCATTGTCCATCCTTTGTTTTTCGTTTTGCACAACCGGTTCATTGCATGTGCACTTTAGACACCTTCAATATAATTTTGACAATACACATTGTCAATATAGTACACTGTAATTTCAGATAGAATGGCACAATTCTGCTGAGGGCTTTATCATAGTGAGCATATTTGGCCAAAACCTATAAATTAGGAAACCATTCTTTAGGAAACAATTTATTTATGGCGACTAACGACTCAACCAGTAAAAAGAAAACAAAAAGTGTGAGTAAAGAACGTCAGTTCAAAGGGTTATCTCTATCTGAACGTAAAGAGGCACGCCGTGAAAAGCTGATTGAAGCAGGTATTGCAACCTATGGAACCCTTGGTTTTTTTTCAGTGACTGTAAAAGATGTCTGCCAAGAGGCAAAACTCACCGAACGTTATTTTTATGAATCATTTAAAAAGAGTGAAGATTTATTTCAAACCATCTTTTTAAAAATGATTGAAGAATTACAGCAAAATCTGATGCAAGCAGTGATTAAAGCTGCACCCGATCCAGAAAAAATGGTCGATGCTGGTTTAAGAGCACTGCTGACGACATTAAAAGATGACCCGAGATTAGCTCGTATTGTCTATGTCGACGCAGTCTTGGTACAAGAATTACATAATCAAGCCACCATTCAAGAAACACTTGCGCAATTTGATCGCATGATTCAAGCCTTCGTTATGCTGACCATGCCCCAAATTCAGCACCACGAAAATGAACTCTCTTTAATTGCAACTGGTTTGAATGGATATGTGACTCAAATTGCGATTCGATGGGTGATGGGAGGGTTTGAGCAGTCTCTTGAGCAGGTTTTAACTGCATGCCGTGTCGTTTTCTTATCTTTATTAGCGCAAGTTTCAAAATAATATTAAAGTTTTTTGACAGCTAAAAATGTGAAAAAATAGCGAAGCAATTAAGGTGATAACCTATTGAATGATTTTAGAAATTTTGAGGCTGAGATGTCATAATTTGGTCATACCTTTGCCTTAGTTTTGTCACAAATTATTGCTAAATTCATTTTTATAGACTTTTCTGCAATGAAATTGTCATAATTAATCTTTGTAATAAGCCTGTCATAACTACAAAACGGTTCACCGTTAAATCTATAGGATATTGCGTTGTGAAAGATGACTATATTTTAATTGTCGATGATGAGCTTCCTATTCGTGAAATGATCCATACTTCTTTGGACATGGCAGGCTTTCAGTGTCTACAGGCAGAAGATGCCAAACAAGCTCATCAAATTATCGTCGACCAACGTCCGGCGCTTATCTTGCTTGATTGGATGTTACCTGGAGGCGTAAGTGGTGTCGATTTATGTCGCCGCTTAAAACGCGATGAGAACCTAGCAGAAATTCCAGTGATTATGCTGACCGCTCGCGGAGAAGAAGACCATAAAGTACAAGGTCTTGATGCGGGTGCAGATGATTACATGACGAAGCCTTTCTCAACACGTGAACTGGTTTCACGTATTAAGGCAGTTCTGCGCCGCGCGAATGCATTAAGTGGTGAAAAAACAATTGATGCCAATGGTTTAATTCTTGATCCTGTAAGCCAACGTGTTAGCTTTGGCAACAGCATTTTAGATATGGGCCCAACTGAATATCGCTTACTTGCATTTTTTATGACCCATCCAGAACGTGCATATACGCGTGCCCAGTTGCTCGATCAGGTATGGGGCGGTAATGTATATATTGAAGACCGCACTATCGATGTGCATATCCGTCGTTTGCGTAAAGTGTTAGAACCTTTTGGTGTTGACCGATTTGTTCAGACTGTACGTGGAACTGGCTACCGTTTCTCTACACGTGCAGATTTAGCCGCAGGTTAACCAAGATTTATGTATGAACCCTACCCCGTCCCTGAACAGGTACGTGAACAAAAGCTTTCTCGCTACAGTAGTTTATGGACGTTTGCCAAACAAGATTTACGGCTTTTATTATTTTTTCTAATTATTGCCGGTTTAGTCGGTTTCGGTATTGGGTATTTCTGGAGCTGTATTTTTATCGCCTTCGTGGTGTTTTTTACACTCCAGTTGCGTTCTTTATATCTGGTCAATGACTGGATTGCGAATAAACCTTATGACGTTCCTCCAAACCTTAACGGGATTTGGGGGGCATTGTTATTTAATGTTTACCGTGCCCAGCGTCAGGAACGAATTGTTCAGGCGGAAATGGTCGGTTTAATTGACCGGGCTCAGTCTTCATTAGTTGCTCTTGCTGAAGCCGTTGTTCTGATTGACGATCAACATCAAATCGAATGGTGGAACCCAGCTGCGGAACGTTTGTTAGGAATCAGCCCTCTCGATCGTGGTCGTAACTTATTAACCATTTTACGTCAGCCTACTTTTATTGAATATTTTAACAATATTGATCAGGCACCTGATGGAATTAAGCTTCACTCAAATTTTGATGATGACCGTTATGTGCAGGTTAAACTCACAAGATTTGGTGGAGAAAGTCGTTTATTGGTGGCTTACGATGTGACTCGTATGCACAACCTTGAGCAAATGCGTAAAGACTTCGTCGATAATATTTCTCATGAACTTCGTACGCCATTAACCGTACTCAGTGGTTATATTGAAACCTTTACAGATCAGGAAGATATTAGCCCACGCTGGAAACGTGCATTTGACCAGATGCAATCACAAACCAAGCGTATGAATGCGTTGGTTAATGATTTACTGCTGTTATCGAATTTAGAAAATAACAAGAAAATTGCAAAAAACCAGATTATTGAAATGCCGAGTTTAATGAATCAACTTTTTGATGATGCTCAGGCCTACAATGCCGATTATGGACACACGCTCAATTTACATATTGATAGCCACTGCGACCTGATTGGTTCCGACATGGAAATTGCCAGCGCGTTTAGTAACTTAATTACCAATGCCATCAAGTACACGCCAAAAGGTGGAACCATTACGATTGGTTGGCATGATGATGGTGAACATGCTTACTTTAGCGTGCAAGACACGGGCATTGGAATTAATCCTAAACATTTGCCACGACTGACCGAACGCTTTTATCGTGTGGATAGCGACCGTAGTCGTCAAACAGGTGGTACAGGTTTAGGCTTGGCGATTGTAAAACATGTGCTGATGCAACACGGCGCTTATTTAGATGTACAGTCTAAAGAAAACGAAGGATCAACATTTAC
Source organism: Acinetobacter sp. TG2027 (assembly GCF_000302435.1). Lineage (NCBI taxonomy): Bacteria > Pseudomonadati > Pseudomonadota > Gammaproteobacteria > Moraxellales > Moraxellaceae > Acinetobacter > Acinetobacter sp. TG2027. Next base: position 146,838 of record NZ_AMJN01000035.1, read on the forward strand.
CGCAGTTTTTCCAAAAGAAAGACTCTATAACATGACCTAAATTTGCCCCTCCTACATTTAAAAAGCCGACTCATGAAAAGTCGGCTTTTTTGTAGCATTTAAACCAATTTACTTAGAATTCGAGCAATACGATTTTGTCTGATTTTTCTCTATGACATTTAAAAAGTGAGTGGCAAAAGTATTACTTTGACGCAGTGCATCACGGTGATCTCCACCATCAATCGTTTGATAAATAGTTGGTTTTTTTAATTTACATAGCTGTTGGTAATAAGCAGATGTCCCTCTAGGGTCGACTAAATGATCTTTAGAGCCTTGAACAATCATTAATGGTACGGTAGGCACCATATTTTCAATCGACTGTTGTTTTAGATAAGCCAAAAGAGGTTTTAAGTCTGCATTAGGGCGAAATATGCTAGAGGGAGATTTTTTCAAATCAGATTGAAGTTCAGATAAACAGCGACTACGCGCTTGAGTTAGCACCGTGTTCATTTCTGCACTGACTAAGTTTTCAGGAACAATGCTTGGTTCTGCTGCTTGTGCTCCCAATAACACAATTGGGAAAAATGCTGCCACACTTGGTTCTGGGTTTGGATTACTCTGCACATATTCTGCAATGCCTTCATACTGATAGCCGCCTGGCGCAAGAGCGATCGCCCCTTTTAAATCTAGTTCGGGAGCATCTTTTTGACCATAAGCAGACACTGCAATTGCCGCAGCCCCGCCTTGACTATGCCCCATTACCAACCACTGTTTATTGAAGTCTTTTGGCTTGAGCATATGTAATGCACGCACTGCATCAACCACTGTATGCAGCTGGCTCTTTGCATTCATATAGGGATGTGCGCCTAATGTACCTAAACCTTGATAATCAGGTGCAACAACTGCATAGCCACGTGCAAGCCAACCATCTAAAGCTTTGGAAGCAACTTCCTGATATGAATGAACTGGTCCACCGGCATAATCACCCGAAGGTGCACAAGTATCAGCAACCCCAGTCGTACCATGCGCCCAAGCAAGTATCGGCCAGCCATTTTTTGGTGGCGTTCCTTTTGGTAATAAAATAAAAGCCGATGCAACAATAGGTTCGCCCTGAATACCTCGACTACGATAATTTACTAATAAGCGCTGATCTGCATGAGGAAACAAATCCGTCACAGCTTGCTGTTCTAGCGACAATATTGAACCCGGTTTTTCGCTCACAATTTGCTTACCCAAATCTGTAATTGGAGCAGCCATAGCAGAACCAGATGCCAAACAAATACTGCTAAATAAAATTTTTAAAAAAGAATTACTTTTTCTAATCAAGGGATTACTCCTCTATTATTTACATTACATCTATTTAAATAATTAATTTATAAAATATAAATTACCATAGAATCTTCTATATTTATATTCAACTCAAAATAATTTACATTTATATAGTCTCTTAAAATCTCATTAAATATATTTTAAAGAATATGTATTATAAATATCGTTGCAAAAATTAATCCAATTTTAATAATAAAAAATATATGCTGATATTTTCTTAATTACGATAGCTATTAAAATGCCAAAACAAAAATTTATACCCTACCTGATTTACCTTATTCTCGGTTCTCTATCTATCCATAGTTTTGCAGATGTACAAGTATATGGTCCGGGTGGCCCAGCACCCGCTATGAAAGAAGCCGCCAAACAATTCACCAATAAGACAGGAATAGCAGTTCATGTGACTTCTGGACCTACTGCTCAATGGTCTGAAAAGGCGAAACTAGATGCAGATGTTATTTATAGTGGTTCCGAAGCCATGATGTCTGATTTTGAAAATGCTTTTTCTGAGCAAATTATAAAAGACTCGGTAGAACCTTTATATTTACGCCCTGCAACCATTTTAGTACGCAAAGGAAATCCTAAAAATATTAAAGGATTTAAAGACCTTGCTAAATCTGGCGTTAAAGTTTTAGTTACCCATGGTGCGGGTCAAGTCGGTATGTGGGAAGATATCGCTGGCAGAACCGGAAATATTCAATTAACAAAAGCTTTTCGAAAAAATATTGCCACCTATGCAGCCAACACAGGTATTGCCAAGAAAAAATGGGAAGAAAATAGCAGCTATGATGCTTGGTTAGTCTTTAATATTTGGGGAATCAGTAACCCGGACGTTGGACAAATTATCCCTATCGAACCAGAGCTAGTTGTCTATCGCGACACAGGTGTAGCCTTGACTAAACATAGTTTAAAAGATGACGAGGCTAAACGTTTTGTAGATTTTCTATCTTCACAACAAGGCAATACTATTTTCAAAAAATATGGTTGGACTAAATAATTAAAAAGGGAGCCAAGCTCCCTTTTATTTTTTAAAATTATTCACTCTAGTTCACCTAGAATATATTCGTTTCAAATTAAATATACGCCTGCGGCATATAAAGCGCCGAGTATTAAACAAAAGGCTGAGCTGACGTACCAAAATAAATCACTATTACCAACAAATTTTGACTTTAACCATGGAAAAGCAAAACCACGGATAAGAAAAACCGCTGCAACAAGCGACAAAATAATTTTGGTAAAAGGTAATATCTGTATTCCCTTTGCTGCAAAGAAGGCATATGTAGCACATACTGTTAGAATTAATCCCACAGTTATAGCTGTAAAATTAGGATACCAGTGTCCTCTTTCAACCATCTGGACAATACTTTTACCAGCCCCTAAAAACCGAAAACCATTTGCTCCCCAGAACACACAAACAAAATGAAGTAATGCGGCACAGAATGTTAATAGTGCAGCCAGATATAGTAGAACATTAGGAAGTGATTGCATTAGATTTTATACTAATCAATATATGTGAGATTTATTATACTTAATTATAAAATATATAAAACTTATAAATAGTTAAAATAAAATTAACTTGGTATTTAATATTTTAAATACCAAGCTTAGGTCATCTCAATTATTTACTCTCAAACTCTTTAAAATCAGCTTTTCTGATTTTTGCATGGATCCCTTTGGTTTTATCTACCACTTGTGAAACTTCAAAATCAGTCGCGGCACTTAAATAAGCATACGCTGTCGCTTCATCAATACCGTATTCTTGGTTTAAGAAACGAATGGCTTCACGTGTAGATTTCTTCATCGCTTCATCAAGATCTTCATCAAGTCCTGGTGTAATCCAAAACTCAGCATTTTCAGCTAAAGGTTGTTTTAGCTCTTTGCCCGGTATTTTGTCCTTACCTGCTTTGAGTAAGGTAAATTTCAGTGTGGCGCGGGCTGAAGCTTCTAGTGCCGTTAATGCCACTTCCCCATCGCCTTGCGCGAAATGACTATCACCCGTATAGAATAATGCACCTTTAACCTGAACAGGATAATACGCAGTTGAACCTGTACCTAGTTCATTAATATCAATATTTCCGCCATACATTGCAGGTGGTACAGAGTGAACAGGCTCAGACGTATTGGCTGCTACCCCCATAATTCCCATAAAAGGATAGAGCGGAAAACGTATTGATTTACCAGATTCTGTTTTTAATACACCTTCGTACTCACCTTTAGCATTTTTTTCGATTGGGGTGAAAATCGATACATTTCCATAACGTTCAGGATGCTCAGCCGATGCATTTTCTTGCTTTGCTTTTTTAGGAAACTCCCCTACTAAAGCACCTTTACCATGTCGATTTGAAATCACACCGTAAGGAACACGTGGCTCAACTTTAAGTACTTCAACTTTCAGAATATCACCGGGCTGTGCACCTTCAATTGCAACAGGGCCTGTCACAATATGCGGCCCATCTTTATGAAAATCATGCTTTAAATTTGACTGCGTAATTGTTTTTGCATCTTCCAAGATTTCATTAGATTTGACACCCTTCGATTTAAAGAACTTTTCAGCATTACGCCCTTGGTCTTCAAGCAAACCTTCATGAGAAACCGTATCAAATGTTACGACACTACCCGACGGAACAGTAAGCACGGGTTTAGCATCTCGATTTGGTAAATAGCCCCATGTAATGGTATTTAAAGTAGATGGAACATAATAATTACCTTTATATTCCCCAGTTTGAAGTTGAGTAGGCTGTTTTGAAATTTGATTTAAAACTTTAAAATCATTGGCATGAGTGAGTGAAATACAAAGTACAGATAAAACTGAAGCTGTCAGACATTTAACTTTTAACATGATTTCAGAACCTAAAAAAAATATGAAAATTACAGTAAGGTCCTGAATAGTTAGCAAGCATTGTGCCAAGGCTAAAGTTGTGTAATATCTAAAAAGCGCTTCATGCTTATAAAAAAACTAAATAATTTTTTAGATTTAATAACTTATCTTCAAATAAAATTAAAACCTCGACTTAAGTCTAACTTAAATATTTCATTCTATTTTTATTTATTAATTTTCAATCATATTAATATTTTTGCTCTTTTCAGATACATATTTATAGACTAGCTTATATAACGTACTCATTTAGATCACTTAATAATAATTATATTTCCATATAATATAAATCCAAACATAATTATATATTTTACTTTTATATAATTTAAATCAAAAAAAACCCTGAATAATTAAAGTCAGGGTTTACTTGTTTTTAGGAAGCAATATAACGGACTAAACGGCATGTCCCATGCGCTCGCCCATTACAACTACAGACTCAGCTTTAAAACGTTGTTCCCATTCGATCTTATCTTTTTCAAATAAAATAACGGCTGTAGAACCTAAATAAAAACGTCCAAGCTCAGCACCTTTCTCTAGCTTTAACTGATGATGTTGTAATTCGATACGGCCTGAAGGTTTTACCTTGCCTGTTGCCACAGTTTCAATACCAGCAACAATCATCGCACCTACTAGAACAACAGCCATACGGCCAAGTTCAGTATCGAACAAACACACCATGCGTTCATTACGAGCAAATAATCCAGGTACATTTTCAGCAGTGACCTGATTTACCGAAAATAGCTCGCCTGGCACATATAATGTTTCTGTTAATGTCCCTGCAAATGGCATATGAACACGATGGTAATCACGCGGTGATAAATAAACTGTCGCGAACTCACCGTCTTGGAATGGTTGAGCAAGTTGTGGATCGCCAATGAGTTTCTCTACAGAGAAACTTTGACCTTTTGCTTGAAATACTTCACCCGCAGTGATCTTACCAATTTGGGAAATTGCGCCATCTGCTGGGGACACGATGCTATCTGCATTTTCATCAATCAGACGTACACCTTCTTTTAATGCACGGGTAAAAAAGTCATTAAAAGATTTATATTTCAGTGCATTGCCTTGTTCAGCAATCGATAAGTCAATCCCATATTTAGCTTTAAACGCATGAATAACAGCGTTTTTCACAACTGGATTTTCACTCGCAGCAACTTTACCTACCACACGGCTCAATTGATGCTGTGGTACAAGGTTTTGTGCCTTAATAAATAATTCTTTTTTTAATCGAGATGTGAAACTCACGACGGTGATTCTCCAGTAATAATAGGACTATCGAGGCGATTGCCCCATTCACTCCACGCACCATCATAGGCTTTTGCTTCCCAGCCCAAGAGTCTAGCCAGAATATAGGCCAAACCGGAACGGTGATGTGACTGGCAGTACACAACTACAGGTTGTTGTAAATCGAACCCAAGTTGTTCAAGGCGCTGCCGCGTGCGTTCAAGCGGATGCAATTTTAGATGATTTTGACGATTAAGTGCAGTACTCCATTCAAAATGGAGGGCATTTGGAATGTGACCGCCGCGTCGCGCTGCTAAACGGACACCACTATATTCATCACTCGTCCGGCAATCCCACAGTTGCACACTTTCTTGCTCAACTTGTTTGCGTAGCTCTTCATAGTTCACACGGAACTGAGCGGCATGTGATAAATCAATTTGAATTAAGTCTGTAACAGGAGAAATTTTTTCAACTTCTGCTGTAGTTGGTAAGCCTGCACCTAACCATGCATGGATACCGCCGTTAATTAAACTGGTACGGGTAAATCCTAGGCAATGCAAATTCCAGATTAAACGCCCAGCCCATGCACCACCTTCATCGTCATAAACTACAACATGATGATTAGGTGAAATATTCAATTTTTCAATAAGTGCTTGCAAACCCGCTTCATCTGGCAAAATACCAGTGGCTTCTTCTTGTTGAGCCACTAACCATTTAGGCTGTAAATGAATGGCATGTGGAATATGGAGTTGTTCATAAACCGATGCACGGCTCAAATCTATAATGCGAATATATTCATTGCCTAAATAAGGCACTAATTCTTCTGCTTCTATTAATAAATCGAGTTTAAAATCAGGGAATGTCATCGTCATGGTTTCTTTTTATACCAGCTTATTTTCAATCTTAGCATAAGCATATATCTAACAAACTCTGATTTTCTGCTACGCTTTAGCAGAAAATCAGATATCAGCATTCTCACTTTTAAAAATAAAAATAGCGAGACTACTTTTTACTTAAACCACTTCTTCAAGTTCTTCGATTTCAAAAACCTGACGTAAATAGGCCAAGAAAGTATCGTTGTCAGTCATGGTTTTACCCGGACTATCAGAGATCTTCGCAACTGACTGACCATTACATTCAACCAGTTTCAACACAATATTCAGTGGCTTTTGCCCCATGTCGTTGGTTAAATTAGTTCCAATACCAAAACTCACCTGAAAACGATCTTTAAAGTATTGATGTAATTCCCATGCCTTTGGCAAATTAAGGCCATCACTAAATGTCAGCATTTTGGTTTTGGTATCAATTTTTAATTTACGATAGTGCGCATAAGCCTTATCACCCCATTCATACGGGTCGCCACTGTCATGACGTAAACCATCAAATAGTTTGGCAAAATACAGGTCAAAATCACGTAAGAAAGCGTCCATCCCTACCACATCGGTTAGGGCAATTCCTAAATCTCCACGGTACTCTTGCACCCACGTTTCTAAAGCAGCTTTTTGGAAATCACGCAAACGTACATCAAGTGCCTGAAATGCTTGTAGGAATTCATGTGCCATGGTCCCGATCGGTGTAATGTTAAGCTCTTTAGCCAGCAACACATTACTTGTACCCCGGAACACATTTGGTACAGTTTTATGAAATGCCGCTACGACATGTTTTTGCCAAGCAAAGCTATAACGACGACGTGTACCAAAATCAGAAACTAAAAACGGTGGATCATTTGGCTGTTGAGATTTTTCATATTGCTGAATCAAATCGAGTTTTGCTTGTAATCGGCGTTCGCCTTCGGCCCAAACTTGATCTGTTTTGATACGGCTAAAATACAACTCGTTTACAATGGCTAGAACAAAAATCTCGAACATCATCGCCTGAACCATCGGTCCTTCAATATGAATATCTAATCGACCTTCTGCGTCAATGCTAGCCTGAATAAAACGACGTTTGAGTTGGAATAACTCTAAGTAATCGACAAAGTCGCTTTTAATAAATCGTAATTTTCGTAAATATTGTAGCTCGTCTTCTTTATATTTGAGATTACATAAATGGTCGAGTTGCTCGTTTAAGTCATCCAAAATATCCACTAATGGGTAGACTGTATCTTCTAAGTTTCTGCAACGAAAATGATAGACACTATGTGTTTGCGGGAATTTATGCAGAACCACTTGTAGCATCGTAAATTTGTACAAGTCTGTATCTAGTAAAGAATGGATAATTGGAGACATAGTCAATGATTATTCGCTTGCTTCTTAGCATTAAAGCATATTTTTACGGATGAATTACGAGGTTTTATACCATTGTTGCAGTTCCATGAAATTTCCTTTTAAAAATCATTTAATTTAAATTCTGCTAAACTACGTTAATTCAATTAATTATAGAAATTTGCTTTAACTATGCGCGCTTTAATACAACGAGTTCTTGAAGCCAAAGTGGTTGTAGACGGTGAAACTACAGGCGAAATCCAACACGGCCTACTGGTGTTTTTAGGCATTGGCAGAGATGATACTTTGGCTATTGGCCAAAAGCTTATTGATAAAATTTTGAAATATCGAATTTTTGATGATGAACAAGGCAAAATGGGCTGGAATGTATCTCAAGCAAATGGTGGAATCTTGCTTGTGTCACAATTTACCTTGATGGCACAAACACAAAAAGGTTTACGCCCAGACTTTGGTCCAGCCATGCCACCTAGCGACGCAAAAGCGTTATATGAACAATTGGTTGAATATACACATTCTCAATTTAAAAACGTTCAAACTGGAATTTTTGCAGCTGATATGAAAGTTCATTTGATTAATGATGGTCCGGTGACATTCAATCTAGAAGTCGAAGCATAGATATAAAAAAACTCCCATTTTGGGAGTTTTTTTATATCTGGATATTAACGTCCAGTTTTCTCTTTAATAAAAGCACGTGCCTGACGTACTTTATCTTTTACTGGTTTTGGTAACTTAGGCGGAATGAGCTTAGCAACTTGGTTGAACCACACCAATAGGCTGAAGTCACCTTCCATTTTAATGCTACCGTCTTGCATACCCGTCATAAATGCTGTTGGGTCACCTTTGATCAAAGTTTTTACACCTTGCTCACTGTCTGCAAATTGCAAAATAAAATCAGCTTTTTCAGGTGCGCCTGCAACGGTATCAATCTGACCATTATTAATAATGATCTGACGTGCAACACCTAAATCTGTACCGATCTGAATACGGAATGCGCGGTCATGAATCAGTTCAATAAACTTAGGGCTAGTACGCGCCAACTGCTTCATACGCAGCACTAAACCTGCTACCAACAAATCTAATGGGTCTGTACTGACATCAACGAGAGGTAACTTGACTACAGGTATGGAAGAAAGTTTCATGAACATTCACGCCTATTGTATTTTTATGAAAACTTTAGAGCAAAACTTAGCAACGACATACCATTGCCTGTGTTTTATGCATCAATTGATATTTTTTAGCTGGCAACGCAATCTAGATGAAACGTCAACAGACCCATCTATCGTAGCATAACTGGCTATTTTTTAATAAATGCTTTGTATAATAAAAATCACGTTTCGTAAATGAAAAAGGCATGCTGTGCATACCTTTTTACCGTTAGATAACAATTTAATTATCGGCTAGAACATTGCTGCTGATCATCTTCATATACTGGCGTGTGTTCTATATATTGGCGATTTGCCAATGCCTTTTGTGCTTGTTTATCCTCACGTAACAAAATAAATGTAACCATTACCATCGCTAGACTTAATGCAGTTAAATAACTATATGTGACTGGCATTTCAAAAGTGACTTGAACTCCAAAACGGACCACTTCCAATAGCCCCCAAAAGAACATCCCTGCAAGCATAAAACCAAGCCAACGACGGTAAGGAGAAAAGAAAACAGCAACAAGCGCGACAGCAATTAAGCTGAATCCGGCGATAGCGGCAAAATTCGCTGTTACCATAGAAACCTCCGTCTTAATGAAAACGTCTAAAAACATTCGGTCTTTAATACCCGACCTCATTCCAAAAACAACTTTAATTCATGATTTGTGTTGAAGCTTACGATGCATTATGGATGTTTTTTTTTAGAAAAAAAGACCCGTTTTTTCTTAATGCGACATACTTTGTCGCAACATTCTTTTGTCATTACATTTTTGTAAAATTCAAAAAGTTCGATTCCCTATATGGCATCAATTCTGGCGTGTCATTACAAAAAAATATGCTGTTTTTAAGGACCAAAATAAGTTTTTTTCAGATTTTTTTATTGCCTTTTTTCTGTGCAAAATTTTGTCATAACTTGCTTGTTTTTATGACTATTCTGCATAAAAAAAGCGCTACTCTGAAGTAGCGCTTAAAGCTTATCCATATAGGTTAAGCACGATTTAAATCTTTATCATGCATACCGAGTAAATAAAGCACACCATCTAAACCAACACTTGAAATCGCTTGATTTGCGTTTTGGCGTACTAATGGTTTTGCACGATAAGCAACGCCTAAGCCTGCAATCGCAAGCATTGGTAAGTCATTTGCCCCATCGCCTACTGCCATCGCTTGCTCTAGAGAAATCCCCATCTTATTTGCAAGTTCGCGTAATAACTCAGCTTTACGGGCGCCATCTACAATCGCACCTTTTACTTCGCCTGTTACGAAACCGTCTTGCACATCTAAAATGTTAGCGTGAACTTCATCAATACCGAGTTTGCCTTGTAAATATTCAGCAAAATACTGGAATCCACCAGATAAAATTGCCGTTTTATAGCCAAGTGCCTTTAAGGTCGAGATAAGACGCTCTGCACCTTCGGTAATGGTTAAACGCTCTGCAATTTTAGGTAAAACAGCAGCATCAAGCCCTTTTAATAATGCAACACGTGCACGGAAGCTTTGCTGGAAATCAAGCTCACCTTGCATCGCTCTTTCAGTAATTTCAGCAACTTGTGCGCCTACCCCTGCTTCAATCGCCAACTCATCAATCACTTCTTGTTCAATTAATGTTGAGTCCATATCGAAACACACCAGACGGCGGTTACGGCGATAAGCGTTGTCTTCTTGAACAGCAACATCGATATTTAATTCGCTTGAAAGAAGTAAACATGCAGCACGCATGGCTTGTGCATCTAAAGTTGGGCCACTACTTAGACCAAACTGTACACAGGCACGACGTGGGAATGCGCTATCCTTTTCAAAGTCTACACGACCTGATAAACGCGTTACTGTTTCGATGTTAAAGCCTTGGCTAGACACAATTTTTGTAACTGCTTGTAAGTGTGCCGCAGTGAGTTCTGGGGCTAAAGCCGTGACGATATAACGAGTCCGACCACCTTCACTTACCCATTGATCGTATTCTGCGCCCGTGATTGGTTTAAAGCGCACTGTTAAGCCAATATCATGTGCTAAAATCAGAATCTCTTTCATTGCCAATGCGGTCGCAGTTTCATTATCAGAAGCGACCACAATGCCTAATGTAAGTTGATTATGAATAACAGCCTGACCTACATCCAGTATTTGCAATGAATGTACGGATAGTACTTGCATTAATCGGGTAAACTGGTTTGGTTGGTCCGGTCCTAAAAAGGATATAAGAATGATTTCTCGCATGAATTGACTCTAGTCTGAGTGACAACTATTGTAAGAATCATAATCGAATTTCAATATAATTGCCTTGGAAGTTTAACTTGATTGCGCCTAGACAAGGGCTATTTGCTAGCCTACTGATCGTTAGTTTTGCATTGCATACCTTTTTATTGGTCATTGCAACGACACACCAGCTTAATGAAAACCGTGCGAGTCAAGGTCAGCTCATGACCAGTCAGCTCGTTGCAGACAGCTTATCTGAGCTTGAACCTGCTAATACGGTGTCTTTAGCACTGATTGCCAATCGCTATGCGACTAATCCAAGTGTTGCGTCTATTCGCATTCTTGATGCGAACAAACAGGTTCTAGCAACGAGCGGAATTTCAAAAACCCGCCAAGGCGAAATTTTTGCTCGTGATGCCCTTCAAAATGAAAAGAAAGTGGGATCTATCGAAGTTACATTAATTCAGCCAAGTATTGGAGAAATTCTTCGTACTCAATGGCTTGCAATTTTAGCTTCTCTGTTTTTGCATGTTTTATTGTGGCTTGCCTATCGTGCGATTGCTCGTCCAACCCGTAGCGAATATTTGGCACGTATTAATGAAGAAAACCGCTTGAAGCATGAAATTCAGCAGTTAACTCAAGCATTGGCTCTAGAAAAACAAAATACGGTAACTTTGGTTGCACAAGCGCAGCAACAAGCGAAAGCGAAACCAGCAGCTCGCCAACAAGCCGAGAAAACTTCAGATTCAGCTGACCAACATACGTTGGCACTCAATATTCAGTTTTATGACCCTAAACAGTTATTAAGCAGTGTTAACCAATCGGTATCTGTTCCTTATTTCAAACTCTGCCAGCTCTTTTTAAACAAGAGTATTGAGTTATGCGTTAAGCATTATCAATTGAAGCTCACAGATATTGAAGTAGTAGATGAGTTTAATGCCGAAGGCGCGACACTTGCGATTTCAACTTCTCATACGCATGCCGTAGGATGTCTGCTTATGATTGGAACCGTATTCCAACTACTTTCAGATGTTTTATATAAACGTTACCGTGAAGATAAACGCTTTGCGCTACAAACTCGTAGTGCAACGTGTAATGCTGTAGAAGCTATGCAAATCGATGCAAAAGAAGCTGCTCAACGTTTAGCACAACATCTTCACGCTAAAGAGTCTGCTTTATATCTCGAAAATGAACAGCTCAAAGCAATTCAAGACAGCTACCAACTTGTTGCTATGCCAAACCCAAGCAATGTGATGACACGTCATGCATTTATGATCAATGGTATGAATGCAGAATGTGCTGAACTTGCCCAAAATATCCGGACTGAAATTTTAATGGGGAAAAAATCAATTCCACAAAATGATAGTCCAAGTAGTGCAGCTTCATAAAAAGTAACTACGCGCATCAGAACCTAGCCTTTTGGCTAGGTTTTTTTTATTTAAATTCATAGCTTTTATTTAAAAATACTCCATTTTCTTATGATTTATTTGTATAAATAAATCTCGATCTATTCTTAGAGGTCACAAATTTGGATAAATCAGAATCATAGGCAAAATTCTCTAAACAGCGTAAACTATGCGAAATTTATTAAATAGAAATTGTCTTACGACAAAAAAAGGTGAAAGCGAATGCCGCTGAGTCGTGTTGAAGATCTTGTCGCCGATATTCGTGCAGGCAAAATGGTTATTTTGATGGATGACGAAGATCGCGAAAATGAAGGTGATCTTGTCATTGCAGCAACGCATGTTCGTCCTGAAGATATTAACTTCATGATTACCCATGCACGTGGTCTAGTTTGCCTAACGCTAAGCCGTGAGCGCTGTAAACAGTTAAACCTTCCGTTGATGGTTGACCAAAACGGTGCTCAGCACAGTACAAACTTTACCTTATCAATTGAAGCCGCTGAAGGGATTACCACGGGTATTTCAGCAGCAGAGCGTGCACATACTATTCAAGCTGCTGTCGCAGCGCATGCAAAACCAACTGATATCGTACAGCCGGGCCATATTTTCCCGTTAATGGCTCAACCAGGCGGTGTTTTACATCGTGCAGGCCATACCGAAGCAGGTTGTGATTTAGCACGTTTAGCAGGCCTTGAACCAGCGTCTGTCATTTGTGAAATCATCAATGAAGATGGCACAATGGCACGCCGTGCAGATTTAGAAATTTTTGCCGAGAAGCATGGCTTAAAAATTGGTACAATTGCGGACTTGATTCACTACCGTATGACCAATGAGCAAACGGTTGAGCGTCTAGATCAAAAAACCATTCAAACAGAATATGGTTCATTTGAACTTTATCGTTATCGTGAGATTGGTAACCCGGACATTCATTTGGCTTTAGTTAAAGGCGAGCCAAAAGAAGGTGTTACAACAGTACGTGTGCATGGTTTTAGTCCAATTCGCGATTTGCTTAAGCTAAATAAAGCTGATGGTGAACCTGCGTGGAACTTAGACCGTGCACTACAGACGATTGCAGCGAGTGATCGCGGTGTTTTAGTCTGGATCGGACAAGATCATTTGCAAGACTTGGGACCAGCGTTGGATGATTTAAATAAGCCAAAACCGGTGAAATCCAATGCAGCACTTTCACATCAATATCAAACTATTGGTGTCGGTGCTCAAATTTTGCGTGATTTAGGTGTTGAAAAAATGAAGCTTCTTAGCTCACCATTACGTTTCAATGCCTTATCTGGCTTTAATTTAGAAGTAGTGGAATATGTCACTGCTGATCAAATCACAACGAAATAATCGAGGTTGCTATGGCAATTCGCCGTATTGAAGGTTTATTACATCTCGCAAGCGAAGGTCGTTATGCGATTTTAGTGGGTCGTTTCAACAGCTTTGTTGTTGAACACTTATTGGATGGTGCAATCGACACATTAAAACGTCACGGTGTAAATGAAGATAACATTACTGTTATTCATGCTCCTGGCGCATGGGAACTCCCGATTGTTGCTAAAAAATTAGCTACATCAAACCAGTTTGATGCCATTATCGCACTTGGCGCAGTTATTCGTGGTAGCACACCACACTTTGACTTCGTTGCAGGTGAATGTGCAAAAGGTTTAGGTGTAGTGGCGTTAGAAAGCAGCTTGCCTGTCATCAATGGTGTATTAACTACTGATAGCATCGAGCAAGCCATCGAACGTTCAGGTACAAAAGCAGGAAACAAAGGTAGCGAAGCTGCATTGACTGCTATTGAAATGGTTAATTTATTAAAGGCAATTTAAAGCATGTCTCAAACACTGCAAGCCGCTTATGCAGCAAAACGTAAAGCACGTCGTTTTGCTGTACAAGGTATTTATGAGTGGCAAATGAGTCACAACCCTGTACATGAAATCGAAGCACGTACCCGTGCTGAAAATGCAATGCACAAGGTAGACTTAAACTACTATCACGAACTGTTAACACAAGTGATTGCACAGCACGAAGATCTTGATGCATTACTTATTCCGGTTCTTGACCGTGAACTTAGTGCACTTGATGGTGTAGAGCTAGCAACATTACGCTTGGGTGCTTACGAGTTACGTGATCATTTAGAAGTACCTTACCGAGTAGTTCTAGATGAAGCTATTGAACTCGCTAAACACTTTGGTGGAGCAGATAGCCATAAATATATTAATGGCGTTCTAGATCGTTTAAGTTCAACACTACGTAGTGCTGAAAAACAACAAGCAAACTAATAGGTTTGAAGTTGATATGGCTGAGTTTTCTATTATTGACCAGTACTTTAACAGACAATCTTACACAGATGTCACCTTGGGTATTGGAGATGACTCAGCCTTAATTACCCCTCCCGTAAACCAACAATTGGTGATCTGTGCAGATACACTCGTTGCTGGACGTCACTTCCCTCTTGATACTTCTGCCCATGCAATTGGCTGGAAAAGCGTAGCTGTCAATCTTTCAGATATTGCAGCAATGGGGGCAAAACCGCATAGTATTTTACTGGCGCTCAGCCTACCTACAATTGATCATGAATGGCTTGAAGGATTCAGTCAGGGAATTTATGACTGCTGTAATCAATTTGGGGTTGCTCTGATTGGTGGAGACACGACCCAAGGCCCTCATCTCACCATTACCGTCACAGCCATGGGCTGGATTGAAACCGGACAAGCCGTGTTACGTTCAGGTGCCAAAGTCGGTGACTATGTTTGTGTGAGCGGTCAAGTGGGTGACGCCGCATATGGTTTACAGCACCTAGGTCATCCATTACAAAAAAGACTAGACTATCCGACACCACGTTGTCAGCTTGGACAACAGCTGAAGGGATTAGCATCTAGTATGATTGATATTTCTGATGGATTAGCCCAAGATTTAGGTCACATTTTAAAAGCTTCAAAGGTCGGTGCCCGATTACTTTTAGAAAAGTTACCGATTGATTCAACACTACAAGCACTACCAGAACAGCAGCGCTGGCAATATGCTTTGGCCGGTGGTGATGATTACGAGTTATGTTTTACAATAACACCGCAAAATTATGAAAAACTTTTGCAAAAACAACTAGACATTAAGATTACAATGATCGGAGAGATCGTTGAGCAAACACAACTAACTTTTGAGCACTTGGGTTCAGATTACCCATTGCAAATTCATGGATACCAACACTTTGCATAAGCCACCGATTCATTTTAAGGGCATGTCTTGGTTCAACCGCTGCATCGTTTTCTGTGGAGTTGGTTTCGGATCTGGTCTCGCACCTAAAGCTCCCGGTACTTTTGGCTCTGCCTTTGCCCTACTCTTCATTCCAATCTGGTTATCACTTGGCTTTAACTTAAGCTTGATCGCCATTCTCATCATGTCCTTGGTGGGAATTTATATTTGTGGTCAAACTGCAAAAGTTATTGATGTACACGATGATGGTCGAATTGTGTGGGACGAGTTTGCAGGTCAATCTATTACCTTTCTTCCCTTGCTTTATTTACAACAAATGAATTGGATGTGGGTGATTGGGGGATTTATATTATTTCGGATTTTCGATGTTTGGAAACCTTGGCCTATACGCGTTATTGATCGTCAAGTGCATGGTGGTTTTGGTATTATGCTTGACGATATTATTGCCGGTGTATGGGCTGCTCTTTGTACACTAATTATTATCCATTTGAGTTAAATCATTAGAGTTATTCATGTCAACTACCGTCATTATTCTTGCTGCAGGCAAAGGAACGCGTATGCGTTCTCAGCTTCCTAAAGTATTACAACCTTTAGCGGGTCGCCCACTTTTAGGACATGTCATTCAAACAGCAAAAAAAATACACGCAGAAAATATTATTACGATTTATGGACATGGTGGTAACCACGTCAAACAAACTTTTGCACAAGAAAAGATTCAATGGGTTGAACAAGCAGAACAACTAGGTACAGGTCATGCAGTACAAATGACCTTACCCGTACTTCCTAAAGACGGTATTTCATTAATTCTTTATGGTGATGTACCTTTAGTACGTCAAACAACGCTAGAGCAACTTGTTGACGTTTCAAGTAAAACGGGCATTGGCATGATTACTTTACATGTCGATAACCCAACAGGTTATGGTCGTATCGTTCGTCAAGAAGGTAAGATTCAAGCGATTGTTGAGCATAAAGATGCAACAGAAGCTCAGCGTCAGATTCAAGAAATCAACACAGGCATTTACTGTGTTAGCAACGCAAAACTTCATGAGTGGTTGCCTAAACTTTCAAATGAAAATGCGCAAGGCGAATATTATCTAACTGACATCGTAGCAATGGCTGTTGCAGATGGCCTAGAAATCGCATCTATTCAACCAGAACTCGCTTTTGAAGTTGAAGGCGTCAATGACCGCTTACAACTTGCTGCACTTGAACGTGAGTTCCAGCAACAGCAAGCAAAAGAGCTTATGCAACAAGGCGTAACTTTTGCAGACCCTGCACGCTTTGACTTACGCGGTTCTGTGAAAGTTGGACATGACGTTCGTATTGACGTCAATGTGATTATTGAAGGTGACTGTGAACTGGGCGATTTTGTAGAAATTGGCGCTGGATGTATTTTAAAGAACACCAAAATTGCAGCAGGCACTAAAGTTCAAGCCTATAGCGTTTTTGATGGCGCAGTTGTAGGCGAAAATGCTCAAATTGGACCATTTGCACGCTTACGCCCAGGCGCTAAATTGGCAAATGAAGTACATATCGGCAACTTTGTTGAAGTTAAGAACACAACAATTGGATTGGGTAGTAAAGCTAACCATTTCACCTATTTAGGTGATGCAGAAATCGGTGCTGAATCGAATATTGGGGCAGGTACGATTACTTGTAATTACGACGGTGCAAATAAACACAAAACCACTATTGGCGATGCCGTTTTTATCGGTTCTAATAGCTCGCTGGTTGCTCCGGTGACCATTGGGAATGGCGCAACAGTTGGTGCGGGTTCTGTGATTACGAAAGATGTAGCCGAACAAAGTCTCTCCTTTGAACGTGCGCAACAAATTTCAAAAGCAAATTATCAACGTCCCCAAAAGGTTAAAAAATAAGAGGATTGAAGTATGTGTGGTATCGTCGGAGGCGTTGCAGAACGTTGTGTAACCGAGATTTTAATTGAAGGTTTAAAACGTCTTGAATACCGCGGTTATGATTCTGCGGGTGTTGCTTTACTGAATAACCAACAAATTTTACGTGAGCGTCGTGTAGGTAAAGTTATCAATCTTGCCGATGCAGTTGCTGAACACCAGCTTACAGGGGCTATCGGGATCGCACATACCCGTTGGGCAACACACGGTAAACCAACTGAAAATAATGCTCACCCGCATATGTCTGGTAAGGTTGCTGTTGTACATAACGGTATCATTGAAAACTACCAAGAATTAAAAGACGACCTTCAAGCTTTAGGTTATGTTTTTACTTCTCAAACAGATACTGAAGTTGTTGCACACTTAGTTGCTGAAGCTCTAAAAAGCACAGATAGCCTTTTAGATGCTGTTGAAACTGTTGTACCTCAGCTTAAAGGTGCTTACGCGCTAGGTATTATCCACAGCGATTATCCAGATGAACTCATCACTGTACGTGAAGGCTCACCACTCGTGATTGGTGTAGGTATTGGTGAAAACTTTATCAGTTCAGACCAACTTGCACTTTTGCCTGTAACTAACCGCTTTATGTACCTAGAAGAAGGCGATATTGCACGTCTTACTCGTACTTCAATTGAAGTATTTGCAAATGGCGAACGCGTTGAACGTCCAGTAAGAGAGCTTGATGCAACCGTAAGCAGTGCATCAAAAGGTGAATACAAACACTACATGCTCAAAGAAATTTATGAGCAACCAGAAGCAATCAAGCAAACAATTTCTCAAGCGCTTGATGGCAATAGCTTACGTGATGATTTCTTGAAAAATGCCGATGCAGATTTCAACAAAATTCAAAGCGTACAAATCATTGCGTGTGGTACAAGTTACCACTCAGGAATGATTGCGAAATATTGGTTTGAGCAACTGATTGGCGTGCCTTGCCAAGTTGAAATCGCAAGTGAATTCCGCTATCGCACCCCTGTAATTGTTGAAAATACACTTTATATTTGTATTTCACAGTCAGGTGAAACTGCTGATACTTTAGCTGCACTACGTGAAACTCAAAAGCGTGCGAAAGCAAACAATATCGATATTCAGACTTTGACTATCTGTAACGTTGCTACGTCTTCAATGGTTCGTGAAACCGATCATCACTTATTGACGCTTGCTGGTCCTGAGATTGGTGTTGCATCAACTAAAGCGTTCACGACTCAGCTCGCTGCACTTATGTTGTTAATCTTGAAAATTGGTCAAGTTAAACAACGTATTAGCCCTGCTCTTCTTGAAGAAATTACACGTGAGTTATGGCACAGCCCGAAAGTTATTCTTGATACGCTTAAACATGATCCAGAAATTTTGCGTTTGTCTGAATTATTCGTTGAAAAAAATCACTGCTTATTCTTAGGCCGTGGTACGAATTATCCAATCGCATTGGAAGGCGCATTAAAGCTAAAAGAAATTTCATATATTCATGCAGAAGGCTATGCAGCTGGTGAGTTAAAACACGGTCCATTGGCACTTGTTGATAATGAAATGCCAATCGTGATTCTTGCTCCAAATGATGAAATGCTTGATAAGCTCAAATCAAATATGGAAGAAGTTCAGGCACGTGGTGGTGAATTATTCGTTTTCGCTGATGAAAATAGCGGAATCAATGAAAAAGACCGTCAACACGTTGTGCATATTCCAGCAGTAAACGAATGGCTAGCTCCAATTGTTTATAGCGTACCAGTTCAGTTATTGTCTTATCACGTTGCTGTTTTACGTGGAACAGACGTTGACCAGCCACGTAACTTGGCGAAGTCAGTAACTGTAGAGTAATTCAAAAAAGATCATTATTAAGGCATCACCTGCTTTAATAACTGATTGATTAAGCCCGATATGTATAACTGCATATCGGGCTTTTTTATTGCATGGTTCAAAGGATTCATATAAAACAAATACAAAATGGAAAACTTATGGCAATCCTCGATGTGTAGCTGAAGTTAGTTTCCAGCTTAAGAATCAAAATATTGTAATCTTAGAGGTGGACATATCTGACAATAAAAAACCGTTTTCAACTCGTATGTTATCGCTTAAAGATAGAAATCAGTGGAATACTACTAATCGAGCTAAATTCCAAGAACCTGTAGTCACTCAGTGTTTAAGATGGCCGAAAGGAATTTTTAAAAATATTTGCTATAAAAATAGCAAATTAAACTGCCCTAGGATGGATAGTAAACACCAAGTAATCTCAAAAATCTGTATTAAACCACTGGGCCCGTAGATTAACTTTGATAATTGAAATCACCTAACCTCTTGGATATTTATCATCGAATTAATTAACACCAAATAATTTTTCCATCTTTAATCCAAAAATGGGATTTACAGCCTTTTTTTAGAAATACTGAGGGATATAGACTAATTTTATTCTGCGAATTGATCTTGATATCCCATCTAGGCTTTGCCTCTTTAATTACAGGCAACTCAATTGTATAACCACAGCCACAAGGGCATTTTAATCCTACACACCAGAACTCATCATCTTCAGCAGCTACTACAATTGCTCTTATTGGCATTAGTTTAGGCAGAGAATCCCCCTCTATTAAAACAAATGATCTATAAAGAATTTTATCCAATAATAAATTAAAGTATTTTAAGAAAAATCTTTTCATTTCCCCTCTCCAAGATTAGGTATACCTAGCAAAGGATTAGTCACTCCATGACCAGTATTTACCTTAGAGATTGGTTCAAAATCATCTTCTTTAAAATATTCAGTTTCATTTGCCCCTAAGCAAACAATTGCCCTTGCATAATTATCATTACTCTCTTGGCGAAATGGAAAAGTTCGGGCAATAAACTCATTTATACAAAAAGCGGATGCCAGCATGTTAAGTGAAATCACCGATGGAGCTTCTTCATGTACTCCCTTTATATAGCCAGCTTGAAGTTGCTGCTCATAAGTCTCAGGAGAGCTATCTTTTAGATATTCTGTATTTAAAGAAGCAGAAGTATAAACTTTTCGATCCTTTAATGAGCTTTTATGTGGCTGAATATAATCTAAACGTGCACAAACTTCTGTAATAAAGGTTCGTCCATCTTTTAAACCTGTTGGAATTGTTACTCCAATATCAAAAACAGGTAAAAGAAAGAACTCATTAATTAAATCAACATACATCCTTGCAGAAACAGTATCAACACAACAGAACAATACGTCACAAGTTGCAGCCTCTAAAATAGCCTCATATGTACCGATCTTACAATTTAATGAAGTTAATTCTATATCTGATCGATAGCTTCGAATTGCATTCGCTATAACTTCAACCTTTGCTCTCCCATTCTCCGCATCTTGTATCGTTGAATTCAGAATTCTATTTAAATTCTTATGCTCGATAACATCATCATCGATCAGAACAAGATGTCCAACTCCTAATCTAGCTAAACTCTCCGCTATAATAGAGCCAGTCCCAGAGACACCAATAATACCAATTTTAAATTTTTTTAGAATGTGCGTCATTTCGGAAGAAAAAGGCAATGCTTTTTTTGATGAAGAGGAGCATATCAATTCAATATCATTACCAACTATCAGAAACTTATCAATATATTGTTTAGATAGGTTTGATTGATAATAACGACCAACCAACTCACCCTCAGGTGTCATGATAATTGAACCATGTAATTGATGATAAGCAGCAAAAATACATGGAAACACTTTTAGATCACTAGCATCATCTGCTTTTGAAAACCAATTCACCCCTGAAGGATGTGAATGCATGAGAAATATACTAAAGTTGTTTATTTCCCCTTTTTCTATCGCATCTTCAATATACTTTCCAGGCCAAGTTAAATAATCAATTTCTCGCTTACATTCATCATAAGGTACAAGAATGATATCTTGAACCATGAAAATAACTTGATCATTTATGAAATTGCATACTGCAAGCACTATTGCACTAGCCTCTAGTCCATCTCCAGGAAATAGATGCTGTTTTAGAGCATCTAAATCTTTATCAAGGATTCTAAAATGTGATTTCGAGATCATTGTTGCACCTCACGCAATAAAGACTCCTCAATCAATGAAAAATGTGTAACAACACTATCAATTACAGGATTCCACTGCGATACATGACTACGATGTCTTGACCATCTTTGGTAACTTTTACCTTCAATAATTTGGTCTACATCTGTACAAGCCGGTGTCACTCCATTAGCTAAATGGATACGTGGATATGTATAAAACATATCGATCTCCGCTTGAGGATATAAACTAGGTATCTCAAGCGCCAATGTAACTTGTTTATGGTTATAACCATCAGGGAGTTCATAATTTTCAACAACTAACCATCTACGTCCTTGATCAATAATGGTTCTGAAATCTCCAAAAACCTGTCTCAAATACTCATCATCTTTCGGCAATACTTCAAACTGTCCTAGAGAAACATCACCATTATTAACTTCTCGTGGAATCAGGCGTAATTTTTCAATACCGGGCTTGGACAAATCAAGGATAGAGTTAGATTGCACCTCTACTTTTGGCTCACCTTGAATTTTCAAAAACATTTGATAATTATGCCCATCTTGAATACCAGCTAAAGCTAATGCCTCTGAGACAACAATTTGGGCTTTATCAACTTTGATTATTGTTCCATTAACATTTAATTCAAAATACTGTTTAACCACTTTGGTATAAATATCTTCAATACCAGATGCATTCAAATTTACAACAATACTATCCGTGATTAATAAGTCTTCTTCCGTCTGTCTAGATAAGAAGAATGGCTTATCTGTAATACCTGTAAGTAAATGTAGATGCTTTAACGTAATTTGGCTTTCTGGCCACTCATAGTTAAAACCATTAACTTTAAATTTAAGACTTCGATCTCCCTCAACAATGAAAAATTTATCACCTTTTTCAAAATCAATATTTTCTTCAAGGCTAATTTCTTCCATACCTTGTTGCTTGAGCACTTGATATAAGAGAACATCATCTTTTTGAGAGTAGCCAATGGATCTTAAAAGTTGAGAACCAATAGGTGAACTGTCATCTATTGTTCCATTTTTAAAACTTAAATCGCTGAGAGAATAAGAAAACTGTTGCATATGTAACCTCACTTCTGCTTAATCTGATTAATTTATTTTTATTAACCAGATTGTAAAAAAACTTCCTGAAATTAAGGTACACTTAAATTCTGCTTAAGTAAATACTTTTAAGCAGAATTTTTTTACTTTATCCAATAATTTGATAAATGAATTCGATTCCACCAGTTTCAGCGGTTTCTTCAAAACGCAAAATATATCCATCATCAACTAACTTTTTTAACTTGCTACTCGCATTTTGTACAGATAGATCCATTAGAGATGCTAATTGCGAAGTTGTTAATTTTTTCTTAATTTTTAATAATTCGTAAATTTCCAAATTAGATTTTGTTAAAGTAGGACCCAACAGCCTAATTCCATCTTCAAGCCTTATGGCTAAGGGTTGATCTAGAGCGACAGCTGCATAATCAATGTTATCAATTACATCTTCATCATAAAGGTCTTTAAGAATAAAACCTTTTTTACCACGATAAACTTGAGCTAGAAGAACAATACTTTCTCTAGCAAAAGAGGAATCTGCAAACTCAATATCTTGAAATGAAATTTCAAAGAAAGTTTGATCCCTATATTTGTCAACATAGGATCTCAGTTCGTTAAATGTTTCTTTACCTAATTTATTGCCGTGGGGCACATTAGATTTGCAAAAATCAAAAATTTTCATAACATTGATATTCTGGTTCATGTCGTTCTTTTAATCAGTTTACTTCTATTTGTCAAGTTTAATAGTAAGAACATAATGAGTTCCTTCTAATTGCATAAGATCTTCTTTTGTTCTACAGCCTAATGTTTCTATACCTTCAATACCAAATGGAAAATTAAATTCACTTGTTTGTTGCCTAATTGTTAAAGATATATTAGAAACGCCTGTACCTGATATCTTTCTAAGTACTTCATTTGTTCTTGATAAACCTAAACCTCTCCTGTTTAGGCCAGTTCTTGAAACTTTTCCTTTATTAAAAACATATGATAAAAGCTCAATGTCATTTTCTAAAGTTTGTTCTTTCAAAACTATTAAATCTGGATTATCTTGATAATGAACTAAAGCTTCATTTCTCAATGTATTGATTAATCCTGCACCACTATCAGATATTGCAATAATGATCTTTCCAGAATTATAAATTTGAAGAGCAATAAAGCCATCTATTCCCGATAATCCATGATCCCTAATATTTCCAACTAATTCACCTATAAAGGTTCTAAGTTTGCTTAATAGAATTTTTTTGTCTTCTTCAGACAATTTCGCTTCTATCAACTCAGCTAATCTAAGTAAATAAGAGTCATCTTCTTCTTCCGTAATAGATATAATTTCACACAAATTATCTGAATTTCCATTATATATTTTTGCTAATGAAACTTCGGGTCGACAAGGCAAAACCGTTACATCTTTATGAATTTTATCAAAAAATCCACAACGGCTTAAATAACTTATACTATCTGAATTTTTGTCAAATTTTAAAGTTACATTTGAGCCAACTTTAATTAATTGATTCGTAAGACTCAAGATTTTAAGTATGCAATCTAACAATAGAGATTTATTTGAAAAATCAAATGTAATATGACTTATTACGCTGAGTAATTTTGGATGTTCCCTTAAGGCATTTTCAATATCTGAAGCATTCAACCAGTTCGATTTACTAGCAAAAGTAATTAGAGTGGTAGCCTTTTTTTCGTATTCCCAAAAAAAATCTTTATTTTGACTTAGGCCAACTAAATTTAACTTTAATTCTTGATGTAACACAGCACTAACTTGAGTATGCGTTATCTTTTTTCGGGTAGGATCTAAAATTAAGGCAATTTTTTTAGCCCTTAAAGGCCCTTTCACCTCTAGAATTTCAAGAATATTTTTCAGTAAGTCATTCATAAATTAAATATTGAAAGGGTCAAGGATTTTATAAAATAAGCATGTTAAATAAAAATTGATAATTTCTTTAGCATAACTATAAAAAAATATTAATTGTGCATATCTATCACATAAAAGGAATCATACTTGCTTTCAATAAATTTTCAAACAATAAATAAGTCTTTAATATAATTTAATTAATTCTAATTTTAAGTAGTAATATCTAATTCCCATTAGGCAAATAAATTTTGATCACTTATTAAGCATGTTATACATTAATTAATTGCCTATCGGGCTTTTTTTATTGCGTTCATATCCCTACACAGATGATTTTACGTGAAAGAGAATCTAGTTTGATAGTAGAGAACTCTCCTAGGACCCTATGTCACAACGGACTTTTACTTTTGCGCTGATTTAAAGTTTGAGAGATCATTGCGACACAGAGATAAAGGAGCTAAGCGAACTTAGCCCATTTTATTTTTATCGCAGCGTTGAATGCTGCTGAACAAGTTAGGGGCAAAGTCCTGTGGGAGAACAGGACTTTGCAAACTGGTGTGTTTTAAACGTTGTACGGTTTGAGGTGATTACACCTGTTCAAGCTGTTGGCAAACACAATTACAACTGGCTTGCATGTGTTCATCTGACAAACAAATTCTTTTAAATTCCTGCTGAGCATTCGCTTCATCATTTGTAATACTGTAAGCACCGACCACAAGGTTTAAAAACAATATAAATTTATGAAGTTTCATATTATTCTCATGATTATTTACATCTTTAAATAAAATAAAAATATTATTCGTTTAAATATTAAAATAATTTTTTAAATAATAATTAATCCTCCCACAAGAATAGGAAAACAAAATAATTAAGATTATAAAATAAAAATAATTTATATATTTAAAAAAATCAGGACATAGAAAATCCAAATTTTAAATAAATAAAATAGTTAAATGAGAGAGAAAATGAGTTTAAATTGTGGCATGGCCAACTCCTTAAAAATGGAGTCCTACCACCAAATCACCGTCAATTGATTAGGGTGGCAGAACGAAAGAGGGTTGACAGACTGGTGCCCATAGAGACCAGCACGCACGGGGCGTCCCCCTTCCGTCCTACCGCAAAGAAAGGGGACGCAAGGGTCTAACGACTTATAGTAGAACTATAATCCGCTATGGGGACTTACGGTCTGTCAAAACCGTCTGGCAATGTAGGCCAGCAACGAGATAATAATCGGTATAATAAAGAACGTCAATTTATTTTAATAAAAAAGTTTAAATATAATAATTTTATTCATATTTAAATAATATTATTTTCTTTATTATATTTACAGCTTTTAATTAAATTTAAAATATAAAATTTGGTTATATATATTTAGTTAATAAAATAGATTAATCGTTAATTTTAATTTAACAGTTTGTATAAATATATACGATGAGAAAAGTTAAGTATAAAAAATATCTTAATCTAGGTACTCTGAGCTTAGAGTTTTGTAATTGAGATTTTTTGACAGTGACTCTAAAAGTTAGATCAAGTTATTTTGAGTTTTTATAGCCATAAATCTGATTATAAAATTGAAATACTTATAAATTTCATATACTTTAAATTGTTTAAAATTCACTCAAAAATAGTAACAATAAGATAGGTAAACATGATTTCTTTAGAGCTTTTCATTACATTTTTAATTACTACAATTATTTTTGCTTATATTCCGGGTCCAGCAATGCTGTATACCGCTGCACAGACGCTTTCTCGTGGTAGAAAATCTGGTTTGATGGCTGCATTTGGAATTTTCGTAGGAGGTTGTTTTCATATCATAGCGGCGTCTTTAGGCTTAACGACCATCTTTCAAATCATTCCAAAACTCTATGATATTATTAAAATTTTAGGTGCTTTGTATTTAGTTTGGTTAGGCATTAAATTAATTAGATCGACCTCGTCCCCGACTCTTCAGCAAAATGTTGAAAATGGTCAGTTACCTTTGAGGCAGAGCATTCTGGTCGAAGTTTTAAACCCTAAAACCGCTATTTTTTATATCGCTTTTTTACCTCAATTTATTAATACCTCATTGGATTTTCCAGTTTGGTCTCAGTTCATCATTTTAGGGCTGATTGTGAATCTGATCTTTGTTTCTGCTGATGTGGTTTGTGTGTTTTTAGCCAATTACATCAGTCAAAAATTAACTAAATCGAAGAAGCCCCAAAAATCTATGTCAGTGATGGGTGGACTCATTTTTATGGGGCTAGGCGTTTTTCTTGGCTTTAAAAATCAGTAGTTTCTACAGGTAAATGTTTACCTAACAAAGAAAAAGTCACGTCCGCAACTTCCAACGGGTCTGAACTAGTCCAAATAATATGATTTCCCTCATTTGGACTTTCAGAACTTAAATCATATTGATTGAGTTGACGCATTAATTGCGCAGTTACAGCTTCCGAAGGCTCAATAATTTGAATATCATGTCCTACAATTTCCTGAATCGTATCTGAGACAAACGGATAGTGCGTACATCCTAAAATAATCGTATCGACTTTTTGCTCGACTAACGGCGCCAAAATATTTTTTAAATAATCCTTAACTTCCGCGGTATGCGCTTTGCCCGTTTCGATTTTTTCGGCCAAACCAATACAAGGTACTAAAGACACTTTGATATTTTGTGCGTAAGTTTCGATTAAATTCTTGAGATTTTTTCCCTTAATCGTCGTTGCAGTTGCCAACACAGCAATATGCTTACTTTGTGTGATTGCTACAGCAGGTTTTACGGCTGGTTCTATCGCAATAAGTGGCACATTAATTTGTGCTCTAATCGTTTCAATCGCTACAGCCGTCATGGTGTTACAAGCAATCACGATCGCTTTGCATTTACCCTGAGCAACTAGGTTTGAAATTAAATGCGTGGTTCGTGAAACAATCCAGTCGCTTTCTTTGTCTCCATACGGGACATATTTCGAGTCAGCGAAATAGATAATGTCTTCATTCGGAAGGGCCTGCCGAATATGCTTAAAGAGAGACAACCCACCTAAACCAGAATCAATCATTCCAATCGGGTTGTTATTGTTATTCATGGTTTGTCCTGCATTTCATATATTTAGAAAAATTCTTTCATGGTTGCCAAGTCGTTGAGCACGACTTTGGGCTGAATGGTTTTTAATTTTTCAGCCGATGTATAACCCCAACCTACCGCAGCAAAATCAATACCTGCTTTATGTGCAGCTTCGCCATCAGTCGTTTGGTCGCCGACATAAATTGCTTGGTTTTTACCTACATCCAAAATGCTGAGAACACGCTTAATTCGTTTAGCTTTGCCAAATATAGACGAGCCGCCATCAATATGGCTAAAAAGCTCACATAGTTCTGTACCAAGAATATTTTGACAGTTTTCTTTAGAGTTTGAAGTGATAATTGCGAGCGTATATCCCCGCTTATGCAGTTCAATTAAGTGGTCCCGCATGCCCTCAAACATGTAAACGTCTTGATCTCTTTCTTTCATTAAACGAATGAAATCTTTGGCAATCCAAGGTAGTTTCCATCTGGAAACATTCATCTCTTTCATAATTTCTTTTGGTGAAAGATGTTTGTACTGCTCTACTTCATGTAGCTCTACAGATTTAAATTTATACTTCTTGGCAAGCTGATTTAAAGCACCTAAAAAAAAGCTAAAGGAGTCGACTAAAGTACCGTCCATATCAAAAATAATAGCTTGGTATTCTTTTAAAGATTTTTCCATTTTAAAGTTCTGAAATAAAATATATTTTTTATAATTATATTCTGTTTTCTAGCAGTTTTTAAATCAGGCCCAACGAGGACCTGACCTAAATTTCGATTTTTGTTTTAAGCTGCCGCTTTTTGTTCCTTAATCCAATTTTTAATACGTGCATCCAGAATATTTAAAGGCAATGTTCCTGCATTTAAAACCATATCATGGAACGCTTTGATATCAAAACGGTCTCCAAGCTCCTGTTTGGCGAGCTCTCGTAGCTCTAAAATTTTCAGTTGTCCCATCTTATATGCCAATGCTTGAGCAGGAATAGCAATATATCGATCAGTCTCTGCCTGAATATCAGGTTCATCTAAAGCAGAATGTTCTCGCATAAAATCAATCATTTGCTGGCGGTTCCATTTTTTATAATGTACTCCAGTATCGACCACTAAACGGCAAGCACGGAACAACTCACTCGATAGTCTTCCATAGTCTGAAAGCGGGTCTTTATAGAAACCAACATCTTTACCCAGTTGCTCTGCGTAAAGTGCCCATCCTTCAATGTAGGCGGTGTGGTTGGGTTGCTTTCGGAACATCGGTAAATTTGGCAAGTTTTGGGCAATATCAATCTGCATATGGTGGCCGGGAATTGCTTCATGGTAAGCAGTCGCTTCCATTGATATTTTGGAACGTTCAGAGAAGTCACCAGTATTTACATACACCTGTCCGGGACGTGAACCATCAGGCGTGCCTTGGTGATACTCCGCACCTGCCGCTTCTTTTTCTCGATATTGCTCTACAGGCAAAACTTCGACTTTATTTTTGGGTAATAAACCAAATAGCTTCGGCAACTCTGGTTGCATTTGGGCAATATATCCCCGATAAATCTCTAAAATTTCTTCACGAGATTTTGGGAAAACAGCGGGATTTGTTTTTAATGATTGTTGGAAACTTTTTAAGTCATTGAAACCTTGTGCTTTAGCAATTTTCAGCATTTCCGCTTCTATACGAGCAACTTCTTTTAACCCAAGCTGATGAATATTTTCAGGGCTTTCAGAGGTTGTCGTATTGTTTTCTACATAAAAGCGATAGAGCTCGTCACCGCTTGGCAAGCTCCATATACCCTCATGTTGTCGGCCATGGGGTAAGTAATCTTTCTGAATAAATGTTCCAAGTTTTTGATAAGCAGGCCGAACATTCTGATCTATGGCTTGTAGCACTTCACGGCTTAAACGCTCTTGTTCTGCTTTCGAAATATTTTTTGGAAATTGCTTTAATGGAGAAGCAAACACACTGTCTTTCCCTGCGGGAGTTGCAATGCTATTAATCTGCTTTGCCACCTTTTCAATTAAATATTTGGGTGGCATCAAACCATCTTTTTGTCCTTGTTTCGCTAACTGAATACCTTGATCAAGAATAAGAGGAATTTGTTTTAAACGAGAAATATAGTCTTGATATTGCTTAGCATTATCAAAGGGAATCGAACTAATAAATCCCGGAAATTGTAAATGTAGCCCCCACATTTGATTAAAAGGCATCTCATACAATTTCAAATCATAATTTTTAAGTGTTTCTTTCAACTGATAAATCATTAAATCTTTATTTAATTGATCAGTTGCTGAAAACCCTGTGCTATCAATTGCTTCAAAACGTTTTAAAAAATTTTGCGTACTTTTTTTATCTTTCTCGATCTGATTTTTTGAAAGCTCAGTCCATCGATCGTTGTAGCGTAAATCTCCTAAAACGGTTGCAGTTTCAGGACTATTTTTCAAAGTATATTCCCACTGTTCCTGTAAAAGTTGGTTTAAAGCTTTCACCCGAACAGAGATATCACTCTTTTGTTTAGATTGTGATTTTTCGATGGTATTTGTATTTATTTCGGGGGGTGTAGCATTAGAAGAATGAGACATCCAAAATAAAACACTGATACAAGCCAATTGTAAGGTTCTGTTTTTCATTTAATTATCCAGAAATATTTAACAAAGGTTAAAATAAAGACAAAACAAATTACGTGCCAAGCAGCATATAAAATGGTGTAAAAATCGAGTATTTTTTTAACTAAATGATTTTATAAATTAATTTTCTTTTTAATTATATTATTTATAGTTGCTATCTATATTCCACATCTGACTTTAATAGACCAAGAACTTAAAAAAAAGTGCACATGAACGATCTCAGTGCACTTTTGAATTTCTACATTAAAAATTGTTTCTCAAGAAAACAAATATTGATAAACAATATAGGCAGCCAACTTTGCAGTTCTATTGTCTAAATCAAATTTTGGATTGCACTCGGCAATATCTAAAAGTTTGATTTTCCCAGTCCCTTGAATATGCTTAAAAATTGCTTCAAAAGTGGCTAAATCAATTCCTTTCACAGCTGGCGCACTGACTCCGGGTGCAACCGCAGCCGCGAAGACATCTAAATCAATCGTAACGTACAAACAGTCTACTTTTTCAATAAAAGCATCAACCGCCGCGAGCACGTTGTTTAGGTTAAAAATATTAACCTCATGATCGCGTAAATATGAACAATTCAGCACATCAGCTGTATCAAACAAAACTTTAGTATTGGCATGGTTAGCCACCCCAATACATAAATAATTAAATTGTTTTTGATGCTGTTCTGAAAGGCGCGCTGCTTGTAAAAAAGGTGTTCCAGAAGTTGCATGCTCTGCTTCACGCAAATCAAAATGGGCATCAAAATTAATAATGCCTATTTTTTTATCTGGTGCGTGGGTTTGTACATATTGGAATAGACCGCTAAAGCTGCCAAATGCAACCTCATGTCCACCACCAAGTACAATCGGTTTTAAACCATTTTGTAGGCTAGTTGCGACTTGCTCCGCCAACTCAGTTTGGGCTTGCTCTAAATTGTCATATTCGCAGGTCACTGTACCCAAATCGACAATACTAACTGAGTGATGAATCGGTAAGTTAGCCAGTTGAGTACGGATTGCATCTGGTGCTTCGGCAGCGCCAACTCGGCCTTTGTTACGTTTCACGCCTTCATCCGAGCTAAAACCAATCAACGCAAATTCAGCATGTTGGGTTTTATTCATAATATGGTGAATACGTTGGTGTGCTTCACCCTCGCCATCATGTCGGCCTTGCCATTTAAATGTGTGATTCATGTGCCACCGTCTAAAAAATAACTTCTTGTCCATGCTGAACGACTCGCTTAGGCAAATCTCCGCCCAGCCAGTAAACAATTTCAGATGGATGCTCAATATCCCAAGCCACAAAGTCAGCGACTTTACCTTGCTCTAAACTGCCGTGTGTTTGCTCTAAACCGAGCGCTTGTGCAGCATGAATGGTGACACCCGCCAATGCTTGCTCAGGCGTTAAGCGGAAAAGTGTGCTGCCCATGTTGAGCATTAAACGTAAAGAAAGTGCTGGAGATGTACCCGGGTTTAAATCACTCGATAGCGCAATACGCACACCATGTTTAATAAGACTTTCAATCGGTGGGTATTGTGTTTCACGTAATAAATAAAAGGCACCCGGTAATAACACTGCAACCGTGCCCGACTCTGCCATGGCTTTAACATCATCTTCGGTCATGTACTCTAAATGGTCAGCCGACAAAGCATGATAACGTGCTGCCAAACTTGAGCCACCTAGCGATGAGAGCTGCTCAGCATGAAGCTTAACGGGCAAACCTAATGATTGTGCCGTTTTAAAAACACGTTCAACCTGAGCTGGTGAAAATGCCAAATGCTCGCAGAATGCATCTACTGCATCGACTAAACCTTCAGCATGTAGTTTAGGCAACATCTCTGTACAGATATGCTCGATATAAGCATCGCTTTGGTCTTTGTACTCTGGCGGTAACGCATGTGCAGCCAAGCAAGTGCTTTTTACCGTCATTGGTAAAGCTTCACCAATTTGACGGATCACACGCAGCATCTTGCGTTCATTTTCGTAATTGAGTCCGTAACCAGACTTAATCTCGATAGTGGTTACACCGTCTTGTTGCATACAGCGAATACGTTTAAGTGCTGAGCTTAGTAATTGTTCTTCGCTTGCTTCACGTGTTGCACGAACTGTACTGGCAATGCCGCCACCGCTTGCTGCAATTTCAGCGTAACTTACGCCTTGCAAGCGTTTTTCAAACTCAACACTACGGTTGCCACCAAAAACACTATGCGTATGACAGTCGATCAACCCTGGGGTTACCCAAGCGCCATTTAAGTTAACTGTTTCGGAATAAGTGTCGGCAGGAAGTTGTTGTTGTTTTCCAATCCAGTGAATCAGATGCCCTTCTGTGACGATTGCTGCATCTTCAATATAGGAATATTGCCCATTTTGCATGGTCGCAATGTGGCAATTTTGCCAAAGTTTTTTCATTCGCCTTTCCTCAAAACTGCCCAACAGTAAAGCTATTGGGCAGTTGACTTGTTAGCTTTCTATCTCGATATTTTGCGGAATTGAATTATTTTGCTTTCCCGAATTTTGCTGAGGTTTGACCCAAATACGATAAGCGATCATTAACAGAACAAGCCATGTGATTCCCACATAAATTGCAGGGCGTGAATCTGGGAAATAACCCATCATGACTAAAATGAATACCATAAAACCAATTGCAAACGCAGGAGCATACGGCCAACCAATAACGGGGAAATCCAATGCCTTAATTTCAGCAGTAGACAACTTACGGCGCATCGCGACTTGCGAAAGCAAGATCATGAGCCACACCCAAACGGTTGCGAAAGTTGCAATTGAGGCAATGATCATGAATACATTTTCAGGAATCAGGTAGTTCAGCACTACACCAATTAATAGCACGCCAGCCATAACCACTACAGTCATCCATGGCACACCATTACGTGATAATTTCTGGAAAACTCGAGGCGCTTGACCACGGTTTGCCATGCCATAAAGCATACGACCAGCACCAAATACATCACTATTAATCGCTGAAACAGCAGCAGTAATGACCACAATATTTAGAATTGTAGCTGCTGATTGAATGCCTAAGTTTTCAAAAATCTGTACAAATGGACTACCTTGGCTACCAATTTGATTCCATGGGAAAATCGACATCAGTACAAAAATGGTCAACACATAGAAAAGTAAAATACGTACTGGAACTGCATTAATTGCTTTAGGTAAGGTGGTTTTCGGATCTTGTGATTCACCTGCTGTAATACCAATAATTTCGATACCACCGAAAGCAAATACAACCACAGATAAGCATGCAACTAAGCCGGCAATCCCATGCGGCATAAAGCCATCATAAATCCATAAGTTTTGAATACCCGGTACCACACTGCTATGGTCAGCATGGAAGCCGTAGAACATTAAACCGATTCCACCTAAAATCATGGCAACAATAGCGCTCACCTTGACAATAGAAAGCCAAAACTCGAGTTCGCCAAAGACTTTAACGTGAATGAGGTTAATTGCACCCAAGAACATAATCAGGGATAAAATCCAGATCCACCGTGGTACATCGGGATACCAGAACCCCATGTAAATACCAAAAGCAGTGACATCAGCCAACGCCACAATGATCATCTCAAAAACATAAGTCCAGCCTGTCGTAAAGCCAGCCAATGGACCAATGTACTGTGATGCATAGTGGCTAAATGAACCAGAGACAGGGTTTTGGACAGCCATTTCACCCAATGCGCGCATAACGATATAAATTGCAATCCCTGCAACGATATACGCCAGTAATACTGAAGGCCCTGCCATTTTAATTGCAGTTGCCGAACCATAGAAAAGCCCAGTTCCAATTGCTGAGCCCAATGCCAAGAAACGAATGTGGCGGGTGTTTAAACCCCGCTGTAGTGTGGAGTTTTGTGACATTATAATCTCCAATCCTTGAGGATATTTAGTTAGATTCGGCCACTCCATGTGACCGTTTTTTCAATCACACTTCAGATAAACTAGGGAGTAGTTTTGGAATAATTAACTCGTTTAAGCAGCCGCTTGAGAGTAATTCACTTGCTTGCTCAATATCAGGAGCAAAGAAACGGTCTTCACTGTAGTAAGGCACTTGAGCGCGCAAGATTTTACGAGCTTGTTCAAGTTTAGGCGAGCTTTTTAGGCCTTCACGGAAGTCTAGACCCTGACAAGCGCCTAACCATTCAACAGCTAGAATGCCACGGACGTTGTCAGCCATATACCAAAGACGTTTGCCCGCATTCGGAGCCATTGATACATGGTCTTCTTGGTTGGCAGAAGTCGGTAAGCTATCCACACTTGCCGGATGTGCAAGCGCTTTGTTGTCACTTGCAAGAGCAGCAGCGGTAACTTGAGCAATCATAAAGCCTGAGTTAACACCGCCATTTGCCACCAAGAATGGTGGAAGCTGTGACATATGACGGTCCATCATCATTGAAATACGACGTTCAGACAGTGAACCAATTTCTGCAATTGCCAAAGCTAGATTATCGGCCGCCATTGCTACAGGTTCTGCATGGAAGTTACCACCAGAAATCACGTCACCTTGTTCAGCAAACACAAGCGGGTTATCAGATACAGCATTTGCTTCAATTTCTAATACTTCAGCAGCCTGACGGATTTGAGTTAAACATGCACCCATCACCTGTGGTTGGCAACGTAAAGAGTATGGGTCTTGAACTTTGCTACAGTCTTCGTGTGAATGTGCAATTTCACTTGAGTCTGTTAATAGGTCACGATAAGCCGCAGCCACATCAATTTGGCCACGTTGACCACGTACTTCGTGAATACGAGCATCGAATGGTGCACGTGAACCCAGCATTGCTTCAACGCTTAAGCCACCACAAACAGTTGCAGCTGCAAATAAATCTTCCGCTTCAAATAAGCCGCGTAAAGCATAAGCAGTTGAAACCTGTGTACCATTTAAAAGAGCTAAACCTTCTTTAGCTGCTAAAGAAATCGGTTCTAAGCCTGCAACTTTTAAAGCTTCAACTGCTGGTAACCATTCACCTTTATAACGCGCTTTACCTTCACCAAGTAACACTAAAGACATGTGTGCAAGTGGTGCCAAGTCACCTGAAGCCCCTACTGAACCTTTCAGTGGAATGTGTGGATAAACTTCGGCATTAATTAAAGCCAACAAAGCATCAATCACTTTACGACGAATACCAGAGAAACCACGCGCCAAGCTATTTGCTTTCAATAGAATAATTAAACGAACCATTGCATCATCAAGTGCTTCACCTACACCTGCCGCATGTGAAAGAACCAATGAACGTTGTAACTTTTCTAAATCTTCAGGAGCAATTTTAGTTGAAGCAAGTAAGCCAAAGCCTGTATTAATGCCGTAAGCTGTACGTCCTTCATTTACAATTTTCTCAACGCAAGCCACGCTTGCATTGATTGCAGATGAAGCACTTTCATCTAATTTAACTTTGATCGGGTTGAGGTACGCTTGACGTAAATCGGCTAAGGTTAATTTTCCCGGTTGGATTAATAATTCCATGTTGGCTTCCTAATTTTTTGCACTATATTCTGCTGAGACGGTGCTTTTCACAATTGCAAAAAGCACCGCCAGTTCTTCCGTGTATTTTTATTGCGTGATCATTGGCAAGTGTAGGCCTTGCTCTTTCGCACAGTTAATCGCAATTTCATAACCGGCATCGGCATGACGCATAACACCTGTTGCAGGGTCATTGGTCAGTACTCGAGCAATACGTGCAGCAGCTTCATCTGTACCATCACACACAATCACAACGCCTGAGTGTTGAGAGAAGCCCATACCTACACCACCACCGTGATGTAAAGACACCCAAGTTGCGCCGCCTGCTGTATTAAGCAAAGCGTTTAATAAAGGCCAGTCTGATACTGCATCTGATCCGTCTTGCATTGCTTCAGTTTCACGGTTTGGACTCGCAACTGAACCTGAGTCTAAATGGTCACGCCCAATCACAACTGGTGCAGACAATTCACCGCTACGAACCATTTCGTTAAATGCCAAACCAAGTTTTGCACGTAAGCCTAAACCTACCCAGCAAATACGCGCTGGTAAGCCTTGGAAGCTAATACGTTCACGTGCCATGTCTAACCAGTGATGTAAATGTTCATCATCAGGAATTAACTCTTTAACTTTGGCATCTGTTTTATAAATGTCTTCTGGGTCACCAGAAAGTGCTGCCCAACGGAATGGACCAATACCACGGCAGAACAATGGACGGATGTATGCAGGTACGAAGCCTGGGAAATCAAAAGCGTTTGCTACACCTTCTTCTTTCGCCATTTGACGGATGTTATTACCATAGTCAAATGTTGGAACACCCATTTTTTGGAAATCAAGCATCGCTTGTACGTGCTTCGCCATCGACTGTTTTGCAGCTTTTACAACAGCTTCGGGTTCAGTTTTCGCACGTGCACGGTATTCATCCCAAGTCCAGCCTACTGGTAAGTAGCCATTAAGTGGATCATGTGCACTTGTTTGGTCAGTCACCATATCTGGACGTACACCACGGCGTACAAGCTCAGGTAAAATTTCAGCAGCGTTACCATGAAGCGCAATTGAAATTGCTTTACCTTCTTTTGTATAGCGGTCAATACGTGCTAAAGCGTCATCTAAATCAGCCGCTTGTTCATCTACATAACGCGTACGTAAACGGAAATCGATACTTGCTTGTTGGCATTCGATGTTTAAAGAACACGCACCTGCAAGTGTTGCAGCTAAAGGCTGAGCGCCACCCATACCACCTAAACCTGCGGTAAGCACCCAACGGCCTTTTAAATCACCGTTGTAGTGTTGACGGCCTGCTTCAACGAAAGTTTCATAAGTACCTTGTACAATACCTTGGCTACCAATGTA
Source organism: Acinetobacter sp. TG2027 (assembly GCF_000302435.1). Taxonomy (NCBI): domain Bacteria; kingdom Pseudomonadati; phylum Pseudomonadota; class Gammaproteobacteria; order Moraxellales; family Moraxellaceae; genus Acinetobacter; species Acinetobacter sp. TG2027. Next base: position 183,701 of record NZ_AMJN01000035.1, read on the forward strand.
GATCCATGAACCTGCTGTCATTTGACCGTACATTGCAAGTGCTTTTGCGTCTAACTCGTTGAAGTGTTCCCAGTTTGCCCAGTGCGGTACAAGGTTTGAGTTTGCAATTAAAACGCGTGGTGCATCTTTATGAGTTTTAAATACACCTACTGGCTTACCTGATTGAACTAATAACGTTTCATCAGTTTCAAGATTTTTTAAAGTATCTACAATTTTGTCGAAACATTCCCAGTTTCGTGCTGCACGGCCAATACCACCGTATACAACCAACTCTTTCGGGTTTTCTGCAACGTCCGGATCAAGGTTATTCATCAACATACGTAATGGAGCTTCAGTTAACCAACTTTTAGCCGTCAATTCAGTGCCGCGTGGCGCACGAATTTCTACATCACGAAATTTTGTTGTCATTGTTGTCACAGGCGGACTCCTTCCTTTGAGCTTACATCAGCAGAACATCACTTGTTTCTGCATTTGTATAGTAATGTATTAACTTGTATATACATCTATATACTACACAAATATTTTTCGGCGTGAAGAGGGTGACTGATATTTTTTTAATAAAATTGAATAAGCTTATGAATTAAATTAATTTATTTTTATATCAGGCATAAAAAAAGCACATATCTTTTAAATCGACACGTGCTTTTTAAGTAGTAAATTATATTGTTTTATCGTTGAATTAGCTCCATTACATAGCAGCTTTTGAGTTGTTTTTTGGGAAAACTAATCGATGTCACGCCAGCGTTTTTCTCAATTTTTAGTGTTTCTTGAGCAGCAAGCTGAACGGAATGATCATCAACGTTCACTTCCGTTTCACTACCCTGATTAAAAATGAAAATCAGGTCTGCCGAACTGATAAATGCCTGCTCCGCTGCATCATTCAACCACTGAAAACGAGCATGAAACTTTGCAGGATCATAAATTAAATTTAAATCTCGAATTGCACCGTCGACCAGTTCACTTTGGACCTGGCTCTCGCCATGGAAAGCAAAAATATCACCTTGGTTCAGCGTTTTGGCAGGAAGATCATCGACATGCAATACCATACCCTGTCCATCGAGTACGCTAATAATGCGCTGCTTATTGGGAAATAGCGAAAATGGTCCAGAAGTGGTCACATCTGCCATCGAAATACGCCACTCAAAGTCTCCTTCACCTTGGCTTCTGGCAATTTCTAAAGTAAAACCTGCACCATTTTTCCAAAGCATTTTTGTATATTGATCGGCCCTGATCAATTCAATCATGGGTTAAATTTCCCTTCGAGATAGTAGCGGCTACCCGGATAGATCAAACGTGCACTTGAAATAAGTTGTTTATTTGACCATGTACGGCGACGGATGAGTAAACACGGTTCAGCTTTAGTAATCTTCAACCACTTACACTCTTGAGGAGATGCTAAAACGGCCTCGACAATGTGCTCACCTTCTGACACAGGTGCTTTTGCCATGAGATAAGCATTCGGGGTAATGGTTTTAAAATCTTGTTCTAAATAATCTGGAATCAGTGCTGCATCAACTAAACGATCTTCGACCTGAACAGGTACATCATTTTCATAATGCACAATAATCGAGTGAAATAATCTTTGCCCTTCGCGAGTCTGCATTAACACGCTTTGCTCTGCATTTGCATAAACTTGTTCTAGGACTAGAACTTCAGCGTGGTGCTTATGGTTTCGTGCAATAATCTCATCGGCAATATTATTAATTTGAAAAAGTGCAGTTCGGCCTTGCCCTTCAGCTACGAAAGAACCAACGCCCTGAATTCGAACGAGTAAGCCTTCTGTTGTTAACTCACGTAGCGCACGGTTTACCGTCATACGGCTACAGCCAAGTTGATTAACTAGTTCACTTTCCGAAGGAATTTTTTTATTTACAGCCCACGAGCCTTCATAAATCTTTTGTGAAATCAGCTGTTTTACACGTTGGTATAGAGGAACTGGACTATCAGCTTCAATCGAAAGCTCAGCATGTTCTTGTTTTGATGTTCTGGGCATAACAAATACTCAAAAAGGCGGCAGGCAAAAAAGTATTTTAGTTGACATGCTATGTATATACAACCACATACAACATGTTAATTTATGAATTAAATAGATTTTAAAAAGTTTAAAAAATAAACATAGTTCGGTAAGAGCTAATTTAAAGTTTTATTTAGAGAAATTCAAATATATTAGGATTTTATCAATATTTATTTAATAGTTGTGTCAGCTAAGTCTATGCTCAATTCAAGGATGTAAAAAATATCGTCTTTTCTAATTTACGAAACGCTGCTTAAAACTTTTATTTAAAATAACTGATCGATAGTATTCTTCTGCCACACAGTATATTAATAAAACTGGAAGCACATCGAATGCGTAATTATAAAATAGATATTCTTCGAGGAATCTCTATCCTTTTGGTTCTTTTACATCATTTTAATATTCCCTATAAACTCAAAGATACATGGTTAGGTTTTGACTTCTTAGGTGAAGCATTTAGCACAGTCATCGCAAGAAATGGAAATTATGGCGTTACCATGTTTTTTGTGATTTCGGGTTTTTTAATTACCCATCACACTTTAAAACGAGACAAAAAATTCTCTGCAATTAACCTCAAGCATTTTTATATCCGACGGGCAGCACGTATTTTACCGTGTCTGATATTACTCATTTTAGGTGTAAGTGTACTTGGTTCGTTTGACTTAAAACCCTTTATGAACCAAGCACCGAATGGCATTGAGGTCTCTTATCCTTTAACCATATTTGCAGCCTTAACCTTCTGGATGAATATCCTGATTATTAAATTTGGTTGGGTAAACTACGCTTTGGGCGTGTTGTGGTCGCTATCTGTAGAAGAAGTTTTTTACTTTGTTTTTCCATTATTGTGTCTACTTACACGTAGTAATAAGGTCTTTATTGCTGTACTAATTGGCGTGATTTTATATGGGCCTTATTTTAGGTCTCTCCATTTTGGAGAAGAAAGCGGCGCTTATTTATATCACTATTTTTCAAGTTTTGATGGTATAGCGGCAGGCTGTTTAACTGCAATTTTTTCTCATAAATATCAGCCAAATTGGCCCTATAAAAAACCTCTTTCATGGTTGATTATTTTGAGTATGACCGCTCTATATTTATATGCACCAATTAAAGAAGTCAGTACATGGGGTATCAGTTTATTCGCTCTTGCCACAGGCTTACTTATTTTGTGTTTTCAGCATCCTTCCGAAACGCAAGCGCATAACCTATTTACCAAAGTGATGGTCTGGTTGGGGCAAAGAAGTTACGAAACTTATTTGTTTCATCTGGTTGTATTGGGCCTTATGAAAGTTGCGTTTATTCCTGCTCAAACCGACGCTAGCATCAAAATTATGCTTTTAATTGGCTATTTGGTTCTGACTTTCATCATTAGCGCTGCGATTGAAAAATATTATTCGACACCGCTTAACAGCTATATTCGAAAGATTTTCATTAAAGATAAATCATAAAATAAAGCCCCTTTTAAATAGGGGCTTTGTTTTATTAAGCAATCAACATGGTTTCATCATCTTGCTTAAAAGGGTTCGACCAGTTCTGCCAAACTTGCGGACCTAAAGCCATTTCTTCATCGCTTAATAAGCAGCTATCTAAGCGTTGTATTAAGACTTGCTCATCCATTTGCATACCAATTAAAACCAGTTCCTGACGTGCATCTCCTGTGCGTGCATCCCAATTTTTCTTAATTTCTTCAATGCTGGCTAGGTCACTCGGCCAGTCTTCTTCTGCAACGGCGGCCCACCAATAACCTGCCAAGCCGTGTCGAGCCATTGCACCTGCTTGTGACCATGAATAAGCCAATGTCGGTTCGGCAGCCAACCAGAAAAAGCCTTTAGAACGCACGACTCCCGGCCATTCAGCCTGAACCAAATCATAAAAACGCTCTGGATGGAAAGGTCGGCGAGCGCGGTAAACAAAGCTGCTGATTCCATACTCTTCAGTCTCTGGCGTATGCTCGCCACGTAACTCTTTTAACCAGCCCGGTGCTTGTGAGGCTTCATCAAAATCGAATAATTGCGTATTTAAAATTTTATCTAAAGTGATCTTTCCAAATTGAGCAATTTCAATTCGGGCACGCGGGTTTAATGTTTTTAAAATTGCGATAAGTTGGTCTTGCTGAGCCCGATCAATCAGATCAATTTTATTCAGCACAATCACATCACAAAACTCGATTTGATCAATGAGAAGATCGACTACAGTTCTTTCATCTTGCTCACCTAACGACTCACCACGTTGTTGCAGTGAGTCAACTGAACTGTAATCTTTAAGAAAATTAAAAGCATCGACTACCGTGACCATGGTGTCGAGTCGAGCGAATTCATTGAGTGAGTTTCCATCTTCATCTTCAAAGGTAAACGTTTCTGCTACAGGTAACGGTTCTGAAATGCCAGTTGACTCAATCACCAATTGGTCAAAGCGTCCTTCGTCGGCTAAACGTCTCACCTCAACTAATAAATCTTCGCGTAACGTACAACAGATACAGCCATTACTCATTTCCACCAGCTTTTCATCCGTTCTTGAAAGCTCTGCCCCACCTTCGCGTACTAATGCAGCATCAATATTCACCTCAGACATATCATTGACAATCACGGCAATACGGCGGCCTTCACGATTATTTAAAATATGGTTGAGTAATGTGGTTTTTCCTGCACCTAAAAAGCCTGATAAAACAGTGACGGGAAGCTTGGCAAATGAGTTGGCGATTGCAGTGCGCATGGCTTGATCTCTTCGAATAATATTTAAACTGATCATGGCTGGCCATTTAGATATGGCCAGATCACAGGCGTAATCTATTTCTAAACCACAATAATGTTATGTTATAACATAACTATTGATCAAGTTTTTATTCCGCTTTTGTTTAAATCAATTTACTTAGTCGTTGAAAAAATTGCTTTTATAGTCCCTGACAAATTGAGGTTTTATAGTGATGGTCAGGCCCCCATGCACGGAATCCTTGGCTATCAATATGAATTTGTCCTGAAGCATAAACACCTAGTCCCATATTAAGCGCTTGGCCTTTTGTGGCCCAAAACTGACAAAGTTTGGTTTTAGTTTGCTGAATATTGAATTGGTCTAAATCGGTAGGCTGTTCTGGGCCAATTCGAAAATCAAGCGCTGCATTAAAGACATGTCGAGAAGCATCAGCACCACCTGCACAGCGGTTTAGAGACAACGCTCGGTAGACCGAAGTCACTTCAAAATCATTAATTACGCCATCATCAACTAACGCTTTTAAAATGCTAAGCGTCGGAACAATATTGGACCAAATCTCCCGTGGTGGCACCGCGTAAGGCTCAACTCCACATTTTTGCCAATCGCGAGCTGAGCTTAATAATTCATGGTCTGGAACTAAATTGGCAAGCCCTTTTTGCTTAAGAAATTGCTTGTAAGCTTGTACAGCCTGTCGATGGTCTGCTGAAGCTAACCACGCAACATACGCCTCGGGTTGAGGCTTTATTTTGACTACTGTTTTTGTAGGTTGAGGTAAAGAGGTCCGGGTGTGCAAAGGAGTTGTTGGCTTGGGTGTTTGAGTGCTACATGCTGTGAGAGATAATAAAATTAAACCGAAATAACGCTTCATAAATATGCTCTATCTTCACCAAAAATGGGAAAATTGCTCATCATTAAATTAATGAAATGTTATATTATAACAGCAATAAAATCCTTTAATTTCTGTTGCTAAATTTTAAAAATAAAAAAAGGACGCCTGTCAGACGTCCTTTTTAGATACAACTCAATAATTTATTAAATATCTGCTTTTAAGGCAGGTACAGACTGCTCAGCTTTTAATTTTCGGCGTTTAAATTGGTAAGCCACCATCAAACACAAGATCCAGCCAGGAATCATCATGACCGCAACACGCATATCTGGTGTTAAAGACATCACGACCAAAATACCCAGCATAAACAGTATGCATAGATAGTTGCTAAACGGATACATAAAGCTTGGGAACTTCGTTGTTTGCCCTTGGCGCTGCATATATTTGCGGAATTTTAAATGCGTCCATGAAATTACAACCCAGTTAATTACAATCGCTGCAACCACCAGCATCATGAGTAAACCAAATGCTTTTTCAGGGAAAATATAATTTAACAGTACACATAAAATAGTGACTGCCGCAGAAAGGATCACTGCATTGGTTGGAATACCGCGTTTATTAATACGTGCAAATACTTTTGGTGCATTTCCTTGTTGCGCAAGGCCTAACAACATACGGCTACTGCAATAACTTGTCCCGTTATAAACTGAAACAGCAGCAGTCAAAATCACAAAGTTTAATAACGTTGCAATGCCTTGGCTATCTAAAGAAGCAAAGACCATTACAAACGGACTTCCGCCTTGTGCCATTTGGTTCCATGGGAACAGCGAGAATAAAACAAAAAGCGTCGCAATATAGAAAATCAAAATACGATAAATAATTTGATTCACAGCTTTAGGTAAAGTTTTATCAGGGTCACGTGCTTCAGCTGCAGTAATACCGAAAAGCTCAATACCACCAAAAGCAAAAATAATGACCGCCATTGCCATCACTAAGCCTTCAACACCAAACGGGAAGAAACCGCCAATTGCCCAGAGGTTTGAAATGCTTGCCTGTGGACCTGCTGTGCCTGTTGCAAGTAGATATGAACCAAAGCCAATCATTGCAAGAATCGCTAAGATTTTGACAATAGAAAACCAAAATTCCATTTCGCCAAAAAACTTAACGTGTAGCAGATTAATGCCATTAATTAAGACAAAGAAGGCTAAAGCAGATGCCCACGTCGGGATTTGCGGCCACCAATATTGAATGTAAAGACCAATTGCGCTTAGTTCTGCCATACAGACGAGTACATTGAGTACCCAATAGTTCCATCCTGACATGAACCCTGCAAATGGTCCCCAATATTTGTAGGCAAAATGACTAAAAGATCCACTAACTGGCTCTTCTACCACCATTTCACCAAGCTGACGCATCATTAAAAAAGCAATAAATCCTGCAATGGCATAACCGAGGATGACCGATGGACCTGCTAATTTAATCGATTGTGATATACCAAGAAAAAGCCCTGTGCCAATCGCCCCACCCAATGCAATAAGCTGGATGTGCCGATTACTCAAACCATGTTTCAGGTTTCCTTGCTCTTGTGCTGACATATGATTATTCTCATCCGTGTCACGTAATTTTTTTCCAATAAATTACGTATATCATAAATTGATCAAACTTTCATAGAGATTCATGAAAAAATAATTGCGTGACTTTTCTCATGACCGCGAATGAAAACAGAAAATACAAGAAATGACAATTATTATGAAATGTGTAATTAAATTATGTATTGCGTAATTTGATGAATTCAGTATTATAGAGACATGAAGCAATTGGTTGTGCTCGGTCTATATCAAACTCATAAGACAAAAGATGATCTAAGCAAAGGTTAAAACTTATTGAGTAGCTCAGTCCTAGACCGAACTTTTATTTGTATAAGACCCGAGATAAAGACAAGGAAGCGAAAATGGAACAAAAACTAAACTCTTTTATTGAAGTTTCACCTCAATCAGATTTCACTATTCATAATTTGCCTTACGGTGTTTTTAGCAGAGCTAACGAAAGTGAGCGTCAAGTTGGTGTAGCTATTGGTGATTGGGTGATTGATCTCGCTGCTCTTGAAAAGCACGGTCTTTTAAAACTTTCAGAACAAGACACATATTTTAACCAGCCTACACTGAATAAATTTATTGAGTCTGGTAAAGCCAACTGGTCAAAAGCTCGTAAGACACTACAGTCTCTTCTCTCGGTTGAAAATTTAACGCTTCAAGAAAATGAAGCATTGCGCCAAGAAGTTTTGGTTAAGCAAGACAGTATTACTTTGCATTTACCACTTCAAGTCTCTGGTTATACCGACTTTTATTCTTCTAAAGAACATGCCACCAATGTAGGCTGTATGTTCCGCGACCCTAAAAATGCTTTACTGCCAAACTGGACTGAATTGCCTGTGGGTTATAACGGCCGTGCCAGCTCTGTAGTAGTCAGTGGCACTCAAGTCGTGCGTCCATCTGGACAAATTAAACTTCCAAATGAAGAGCGTCCAGTTTTCTCAGCTACGCGTAAACTCGACTTTGAACTTGAAACAGCATTTGTTATTGGTAAGCCGACTCAACTTGGCCAGCCAATTTCAATTGAAAATGCGTGGGACCATATTTTTGGAATGGTATTACTCAATGACTGGTCAGCACGCGATATCCAGCAATGGGAATATGTGCCTTTAGGCCCTTTCAATTCAAAATCATTTGCTAGTGCCATCTCACCTTGGGTAGTCACACTTGAAGCACTTGAGCCATTTAAAGTGGAAGGCCCAAAACAAGAGCCTAAACCTTTAACGTATTTACAAGAAAATATCGCGAATAGTTATGACATTAATTTGAGTGTTGAAATTCAAAGCCCGAAATCGGCACAAGCTGACGTGATTTGCCAAACTAATTTCAAATATATGTACTGGTCTATGGCTCAGCAGCTCACTCACCACACCATTGGCGGCTGTAACGTTCAGGTTGGTGATTTAATGGGTTCAGGTACCATTTCAGGTTCTACACCAGATTCGTATGGTAGCTTGCTTGAGCTTACATGGAACACCACCAAGCCTTTAACACTTGCCAATGGTGAAACTCGTGGTTTCTTGCAAGACGGCGATACACTCATTATGAAAGGTCACTGTGAGAAAAATGGTATTCGCATTGGCTTCGGTGAAGTTCGAAATACAGTCCTTCCTGCATTAAATTTCGATTTTGCAGAAACTTCGGAGCCTGACTATGAAGCTGTATAGTTACTTTCGTAGCTCTGCAGCCTACAGAGTACGGATTGGTCTAAACATTAAAGATTTAGCTTATGAGACTGTTCCAGTTCATCTGGTAAAAAACGAACAGCAAAGCGAAGACTATTTAAAGTTAAACCGTAGTGCTCTAGTTCCGACTTTAATTGACGGCGATTTAACCTTGTCTCAATCGTTAAGTATTTTGGAATATCTAGATGAGCAATATCCAGAAACCAAACTACTTCCAAGTGATGTGCAAGAGAGAGCAAAAGTTCGCGCTTTTGCCCAAGCAATCGCTTGTGATATTCACCCGTTAAACAACTTACGCGTACTGAAATATTTAAAAAATGACTTAAATGTTTCAGATGAGCAGAAAAATTATTGGTATCAGCACTGGATTATTGAAGGCTTTCAAAATCTCGAGCAGCAACTTCAAGATTCAAATGGACAATTTTGCTTTGGACAACAAGCAACAATTGCTGATTGCTGCCTGATTCCACAAGTCTACAACGCGAAACGCTTCAAGATTGATTTATCTGCGTTTCCAAAAATTGAATCGATTTATCACCATTGTTTGTCTATCCCAGCCTTTTATAACGCGGCGCCAGAACAACAACCAGATTGGGAATAGTAAAAAGGAGTTTTAATATGACATTTGCCATTAAAAAAATACATCACGTTGCATATCGTTGTAAGGATGCGAAAGAAACTGTTGAGTGGTATAAAAAAATGCTCAATATGGACTTTATTTTAGCTTTTGCTGAAGACCATGTGCCGTCAACTAAAGCCTTTGACCCATATATGCATTTATTCTTAGATGCTGGTCAAGGCAACGTTTTGGCATTTTTTGAATTGCCAACTCAACCAGAAATGGGTCGAGATGAAAATACTCCGCAATGGGTACAGCATATTGCTTTTGAAGTTGAAGACTTAAATGCGTTGATGGCTGCCAAGCAACATCTAGAAGAAAATGGTGTGAAAGTTTTAGGCGTAACCAACCATGGTATTTTCCACTCAATTTACTTCTTCGATCCAAATGGCCATCGTTTAGAACTGACTTATAACGATGCTCATGCTGAAGAAAAAATTGCAAAAATTACAGAAGAAATGAAAACTGAAATGCTAGAGGAATGGAGCAAAACCAAACGTGCTCCGCACCATACTCATTTCTTGCATGAAGAAGAGTTAGGAACCTAATTTTTAAAGAGCGCACTAAAAATCGGCATTGATTAGAATTGTTTTAACAGCAGTTCTATATCAATGCCGATTTATATTATTTAAAACCGCTAAATTTCTAGAAAATTGCGCTATAAATAAGAGCATAGTGATTTTAAAAAATTGTTGGTTATTAAACATGTCAATTTCGCTAATAGAAAAAGGTGATTTCTATTTTTCACTAGGCTCAGGCATGATGTAAAACGCGCCAATTTCAATTTATGTTTTGATCGTCACTGTTTAACAGCTGAAGTAAATTTATTAAGGGTATTTAAATGATTGAAGAAAAAGTATCTGGGGGGGTTCAATCACTTGAAGTCGGTTTATCTGTACTAAACGCCCTTTTGGAACACAATCAACCTATTATTCTCAAAGATCTATCGAGCAAGCTCGAAATGCATCCTGCCAAGGTTCACCGCTATCTGGTCAGCCTTATTCGCATGGAATATGCAAAACAACTTGATGATGGGCAATATGCCCTAGGTGATCAGGCATGGCGCTTAGGTCTCAACTGTGTCCAGCATAGCGACACACTACAGCTGGTACAGCATTTAATTTATGACCTACAAAACAAAATTGGTTGCGGTATACAAATTAGTAAATGGTCACCAAAGGGCCCTGTCGTGGTTCAATCGATTGAATCAAACCACCCTATTTCAATTGTGACTAAAGTCGGCTCGATTATGCCTTTAGTCAATTCTGCTGCGGGACGTCTATTTGCCTCTTATCTTCCAGAACATTTTGTTCGTCCCTTAATGGAAGTGGAATGGCAAAAGCATCAAGAACTTGGTCTGCACATCGCACCGCAAAACTGGCAAGCATTTACAGAGCTTAAAGACACCATTCGCCAGCAACAAATGTCGGCAGCGAAAGGTGATTTACTGACAGGAATTAATGCGGTGGGTTTACCTGTGTTTAACTCAAACCAAAGCATTGAGTTTTGTATTGTCGCACTGGATAGCGAAATGTTTTTACCAGTCGACCCTCACAGTAAAATGATTGAAATCTTAAAAAATGAAGTGAACCTCATCAATCAATATATTAAAAGCCGCTAATCAATAGCCATAAAAAAACCAAGAGATCAAACTCTTGGTTTTTTAAGATCAGGAATAAAGCTCAGCTTATTTATTTAGTTTCTAAAACACCACGGCGAATCTGGTCACGTTCAATCGACTCAAATAACGCCTTGAAGTTACCTTCACCAAAGCCATCATCATCTTTACGTTGAATAAATTCAAAGAAAACTGGACCAATCATATTTTCAGAGAAAATTTGCAATAAAAGCTTTTTCTGACCGTCTTTAGTATTACCATCAAGCAAAATACCGCGCTGTTTTAATTCATCAGTCGGTTCACCATGCTCAGGTAAACGATCTTCTAGCATCTCATAATACGTATTTGGCGGCGGTGTCATAAATTTCAGACCAAGGCCTTTTAACTTATCCCAAGTCGAGATTAAGTCATCACAAATAAACGCGATATGCTGAATACCTTCGCCATTAAAATCAGATAGGAACTCTGCAATTTGGCCGTTTCCTTTGTCTGAATCTTCGTTTAACGGAATACGGATCTTACCGTCTGGTGCTGTTAATGCTTTAGACGTTAAACCTGTATATTCACCTTTAATATCAAAGTAGCGAATTTCTTGGAAGTTAAAGATTTTTTCATAGAAGTTTGCCCAATACTCCATACGGCCTTTGTAGACATTATGAGTTAAGTGGTCAATCTCGTTTAAGCCTGCCCCTACTGGACGTTTCTCGGCATCATCAAAGAAAACAAAGTCATTTTCATAAATATCACGGTCAACTAAAAAGATTGGCATACCACCAATACCTTTAATTGCCGGGATGTTGAGCTCCATTGGCCCAACTTTTGAATACATTGGTTCAGCACCAAGCTCTACTGCTTTTTGGAAAGCTTTTGCTGCATCACGTGTTTTAAAACCCATCGCACAAGCAGATGGACCATGTTCATTAAAGAAAAATGAAGCATAAGATTCTGGCTGATAATTCAGGATAATATTGATATTTCCTTGACGCCATAAGTACGCTTCTTTCGATTTATGCTTGGCTACTTTTGAAAAGCCGATTGTTTCAAAAACTGGATCTAATTCATTTTCTTTTGAAACAAACTCAATAAATGCAAAACCGCATAATTCTAATGGGTTCTCTAAAATATCCATCTAGTTTCCCTCTGGTGATTACCTGTTCCGTTTATCTCTATTGCTGATGAACTCAGCTCCTTTCTCTATAGAATACGTTGCTATTGGGTGAGTATTTGAACCGCCAAATTGGCTTAACCCAACGCATCCTATGAGAAAAAAACGAGTCATTAAAACGAAGATATGATGAGCGTAGAGCTTTTAATGATTAATTTCCGTTCCATGTGGTGTTTGTTTTCCATACACACTGTCCTTTGTTATCTAAAAGTACGATTGAGATTTTTCAATAAACCTTTAAAAATCGTCTTTTCCTAAAAATCATTTATAGATTTATGGAGACCAACATCCTTGTTGGATCTCCAATGGCCATTTACCTTGAATTAGATGCTACTAAAAACAATTAAATTATGCAATACATAACTTAATTATGAATTGCATAATTTTAGTAATCTTTTAATTTGCCTGTTTTTAAAATCAATTGTCATATTCGATATTCTGTTTATGATTCTTTATCTTCAAAAATCTCTCTTGCTTTGAGTTTGGAAAACTATGCTTTTAGTCAGTGCATGTTTAATTGGTGAACCTGTTCGATATGATGGTAAATCCTGTCCAAATACCCGACTAATGCAGCTATTAACCAATAAAAAAGCCCAAGCATTATGCCCAGAGCTATTAGGCGGTTTTACCACTCCCCGTTTACCCGCAGAAATTGTGGGCGGAACAGGTCAAGATGTGCTTGATGGCAAAGCAAGAATTACTGATTCATCTGGTTTAGATGTGACAGAGTTATATTTAAAAGGTGCTTACCGCACCCTAGAAGTTGCGCAGCAAATAAAAGCGACTTGTGTGGTTTTAAAAGAGAATAGCCCATCTTGTGGTAGCCAAAAAATTTATAACGGTACTTTTCAAGGTGAGAAAATTACGGGAGTTGGAATCACCACGGCGCTTTTGCAGCGCCACGGCTTTGAAGTAATTTCTGAAAATGAGATTGAAAATTGGTTAGTAGAACATCCTCTTTAAGAGTGTGTTGATCTGCCTAATCAAAAACCTCTTAATTGTTTTCTAAAATTGAAACAGATGGCACTCAATAAACAAGCCACTAAATAACTTATGGCAGCCATCCACCAGAAACCATAAATTCCCATCGCAGAAATTGAGATATCCTGCCAATACAGTCCGTTATAGGCCATCCACCAACCACCGCCTAATCCGAAACATAACACCACGACCAAGAAAATTAGCATCGGTAAAATCGACACATCCCAACAACGCAGCAAAGAGGTCAATAACGTCATTAAGCCATCTAGAAAGTGAGACATACACACAATCAACAGCAGTGATGCAGCTAAAATCTGCACGGCCAAATCATCTGAATAGAACGTAACAATTAAGTCCCGCTCCAACCATAAACCCAGAGATAGGCTGCCGGTTACTGCCATAATCACCCATATACTTTGTCTGGCAATTTTGTTTGCTTCTTCCATGTTCCTGCTGCCCATAGATCGTGACACTAAAATGCTATAAGCCGAGGCAATTGAGGAAGGAAAAATAAACATGAAGCCGCCAGTACTCGCGACAATTTGATGGGCTGCAGACACCACACTCCCGAAAGGTAAAATCAGAATAGCAACCGAACAAAATGCAACAACATCCATCAACGCCATGATCGCAGTGGGTATGCCTATTTTTAAAATCATACGCAGACTTTGTCGGCTGTCTTCAACCGAACGTTCTGGATGTTCAATAAAGATGTAGCTTTTCTCTAAGAAAAACAGGTAATAAACAGCCAACATAAACCACCGCACAATGAGAGTGGCTAACAAAGCCCCTATCGCACCGAGTGGCGGAATTGAAAATAAAGCAACACCATAAATTAAAAGATAGGACAAAATAATTTTAAGAATGAAGAAAATGCTATCTGATAGTAAAACCTTATGCGCATTTTCAGTGACCTGAGACAAAGCTGTAAATAAGCGCATCAGTAAATGGGCAGGTAAAATAAATACCAAAGCCCAAATACAGTTTTTAGTAATTGAAATGACATGTTCAGATGCTCCAAACAATTTTGGTAAATCACGGAACAAGTAAAGCAAGCCAATACTCAGCAATGCCGAACATAACATCAGCCAAATGCCTTGATAAAAATTTGACGAATGCGTGGTATGTCATGGCAACCATAAGCTTCTGAAAGCTTGAGCATCACACCTTGCAGAATTCCCATACCAATGACATAAACCACTGTATATAAAGATAAGGTCACCGATAATGCTGCTACATGATCGTTACTAAAATGCCCTACATAAGCAATATCAATCAATCCACTTAAAACTAGAATTAAATTGCTTGAGAGCATGGGAATAAATAATTTAAAAATCTGGTTCATCTAGAAAATGCCTTATTTTTCTTTACGATTTATACTCATATTCACGTTATTTTTAGTGCATCAATTCAAAGCAAAAGACATACCAGTTCTAGCTTTAGCTCCCCTAAAATATGCTTTAAATAAAAAGGCCAAACTATTCGTTTGGCCTTCTTTCCTAATGAATGTTGTTTATACAGTTATTCTTGTTTGTGTTTACTTGCCCAATAAGTCGCAAGTGCAGGCCCAGAAATATTATGCCAAAGACTGAAAATCGCGCTTGGTACTGCTGTAATTGGAGAAGCAGCAAAATGGACTGCTGCAAGTGCAACACCTAAGCCTGAGTTTTGCATCCCCACCTCAATAGCAATGGCCTTACTGTCCGCATAAGGTAGTTTAAAGAAACGTGCCGCGGTAAAACCTAATAAATAGCCAAGCCCGTTATGTAAGATCACTACGGCTAAAATGAGCAAGCCCGACTGTAAAATTGCTGCTTTGCTTCCACCAATAATCGCGGCCACAATCGCTACAATTGCAATGACCGAAACTAAAGGCATCACTTGAATATAAGATTCGACCTGACGTTTAAGCCATGTTCTTAAAATCAAACCAAGCACAATAGGCAGTAGCACCACCTGCGAAATCGAAATAAACATTGAAGCTGCATCAATCTTTAGCCATTGGCTGGCAAGCAGATAAAAAATCGCTGGGGTTAATACAGGTGCTAAAAGTGTTGATACCGATGTGCAGGCTACCGATAACGCCACATTGCCTTTGGCCATATAGGTAATCACATTTGAAGCCGTTCCCCCTGGGCAACAACCCACCAAAATGACCCCAACCGCAATTTCAGGCGGTAAATTAAATAATTTACATAGAACATATGCTAAGCCCGGCATCACCACAAACTGCGCAACCACCCCAATCAATACCGCTTTAGGGCTTTGTAATACCCCTTTAAAGTCATCGACGGTCATGGTCATTCCCATACCAAGCATAATAATGCCCAAAATCCATGGAATGTACGCTTTGAGCCAGACAAAAAATTCAGGCTGCCATAGCGCTAGCGCTGCAAAAACAATCACCCATAGGGCAAAAGTCTTTTGAATAAATTGGGTAAAGCGTAGGAATGCAGCCATACTTTCTATCCCTAAAAATTAAAATATGAAAGTTAAAAACCAGAGCAATATACTTAGCGCTCACTCAACAGATCAGTCGACTGAATACGGACAACACCTTGCTGCTGCATGTTTTGCCACGCTTGTTCTAACGAACCATTCAGATCAATCCCTTTACAAGCATCTTCAACCACTAAAGTTTTAAAACCTTGCTTAACTGCATCTAAAGCAGTCCATGCTACACAAAAGTCCGTAGCAATTCCGACCACATAAACCGTATCAATACCGCGCTCTTTTAGATAACCCGTTAAACCCGTCGTTGTAGAGTGATCAGCTTCTATAAAAGCCGAGTAGCTATCAATATGAGCATGAAAGCCTTTTCGAATAATCAGTTGAGCTGTCGGAATATTTAAATCAGGATGAAACTCGGCATCTTGAGTACCTTGTACACAATGCTTAGGCCAAAGCACCTGTAGTCCATAGTCGAGTTCAATTGTTTCAAATGGCTGCTTGCCAAAATGATTGGCTGCAAAAGAGATATGATTATCCGGGTGCCAGTCCTGAGTCAGGACGACATTTTCAAAACAACCAGCAAGTTGGTTAATGGTTGGAATAATTGTATCGGCGTCGGCAACTGCTAAATTTCCACCCGGTGTAAAACCATTTTGTACATCAACTACGATTAAAACCGCATTTTGTGGTTGTTTATTCATTTTCATGTCATCTTCAATCCCAACTGGGAAATTGCATTCTATCTTGCCACAAAAAAAGCCCATATTAAGTAAGGCTCAGTCGAATCAAGCCGTATTTTTATGTTTACTGGGTATTCTTAGCGCGCAATAATGAAAACATCCTATCTTTTCCTCAAGTTTACATCGCGATTATCCGTTAGGCGTATTGTTCTTATGCGTCTGATCAGTCATAATTTGCATAATTGTCATTCAACAATCTGTTATTGTTAGAACTGGACAATCAAAATACTGCAACCATCCCACATTTTGTTTTTCTTACCTCAGATTCGGATGGATAAATAGGATATTTTTAAAAATGACTCAGCAAGCACAGACCATTCAAGGCTCAATCGTCGCAATCGTCACACCCATGTTGAAAGACGGCGGTGTAGATTGGAAGGGTCTTGAGAAGCTGGTTGAGTGGCACATAGAACAAGGTACAAACAGTATTGTAGCCGTCGGTACAACCGGCGAAGCCTCAACATTGAGCATGGAAGAGCACACACAGGTTATTAAAGAAATTATTCGTGTAGCCAATAAACGTATTCCAATTATTGCCGGTACTGGTGCAAACTCAACCCGTGAAGCAATCGAATTAACTAAAGCTGCAAAAGAGCTTGGCGCAGATGCAGCTTTACTTGTAACACCATATTATAACAAGCCAACCCAAGAAGGCCTTTACCAACACTATAAAGCGATTGCTGAAGCTGTTGAATTACCGCTTATTCTCTATAACGTACCTGGTCGTACTGGCGTAGATCTTTCAAATGACACAGCTGTACGTTTAGCAGAGATCTCGAATATTGTTGGCATTAAAGATGCAACAGGTGACGTACCTCGTGGTAAAGCTTTAATTGAGGCGTTAAACGGCAAGATGGCTGTGTACTCAGGTGATGATGAGACAGCATGGGAACTTATGCTTCTTGGCGCTGACGGCAACATCTCGGTTACTGCAAATGTTGCCCCTAAAGCAATGAGTGAAGTATGTGCTGTTGCGATTGCCAAAGATGAACAACAAGCGAAGACGCTTAACAATAAGATTGCAAATTTACACAATATTCTATTTTGCGAATCAAACCCAATTCCTGTGAAATGGGCACTACATGAGATGGGACTGATTGATACTGGTATTCGTTTACCACTCACTCCTCTCGCTGAGCAATATCGCGAACCTCTCCGCAATGCCCTAAAAGATGCGGGAATTATTTAATAAGAGCAATTTATGATGCAATTACGTCTTGGTTTAGTCCTTGCAGTTTCAGCCTTAAGTTTAGCTGGTTGTGGTCGCTTCGCAATTAATAATCATTCTTTAGATTATAAAAATGCCAAGCAACTTGCCCCGCTTGAATATCCTGCCGATGCAACTGTACGACCAGCGACACCTTTGTATCCTGCACCAACTGTAGAACAGCGCGCTATCGATAACGCACCGAAGTTTGAAAACAAGCGTGGCAACCGCTATGCACTGCCACGCCCTGAACAAACGCAAGGTAATGCTACAGCAGATGCCTCTGCTCAAACGACGACTGCGCTTGGACGTCCTCAGCTTGTGACTGACGGTAATAAAAACCCGTTGTTAAAAGTTGATGGAAATACAGCCGAGATCTGGCAATACACCAAAGCAACTTTAAGTACTTTAAATTTCAACATCATCGCTCAAGGCAGTAATCAAGCGACGATTAAAGTAAATGACAATACTTATGTGCTTAAACTTACTGGTGTAGGTTCTAGTCATACTCTTGCTCTATTTAATGTAGATAACACTTTTGCAAGCCCAGATGTGGCTGCTGAAGTGCTAAACCAGATTTACCAAAATTGGCCAGCCTAGTCGTTTACTAGGCATTTTTTTTAAAAAGGTTCCCTCATGTTAAAACAAACCTTGCTCTATACTGGTAAAGCAAAATCTGTATATGAAACAGACAATGCCGACCATCTGATTTTAGTCTTTCGTGATGATGCCTCTGCGTTCAACGGCGAAAAAATCGAACAACTAGATCGTAAAGGCAAGGTGAACAACCGTTTTAACGCCTTCATCATGGAAAAACTTGCTGCTGCAGGTATTGAAACGCATTTTGAAAAATTGCTTTCTCCAACTGAAGTGCTTGTTAAAAAACTTCAAATGATTCCAGTTGAATGTGTAATTCGTAACTACGCAGCTGGTTCTCTATGCCGTCGCTTAGGTGTAGAAGAAGGTAAAGAGTTAACTCCTCCTACATTTGAATTGTTCTATAAAGATGACGGTCTAGGCGACCCAATGGTTAACGAATCTCAAGCGATTGCTTTAGGTTGGGCGACTGCTGAACAGTTAGAACAAATGAAAGTTTTAACTTATAAAGTAAACGATGTATTAAAAGCATTATTTGCTGAAGGCAACATGATTTTGGTGGACTTCAAGCTTGAATTCGGTGTTTTCCATGACCGCATCGTGCTTGGTGATGAGTTCTCTCCAGACGGCTGCCGTTTATGGGATAAAGACTCTAAGAAGAAACTCGACAAAGACCGTTTCCGTCAAGGTTTAGGCGGTGTTGTTGAAGCTTATGAAGAAGTTGCTGCTCGTTTAGGCGTAGATTTATCTGACATCTAATCAGTAAAACTTCATAAAAAAACCGGGCTAAAGCCCGGTTTTTTTATATTCAGCGTCATGCGCCCCAAACAATGTAGACAGATTTGTCTATTTCAATAAATTAACACTTGCATAAGCTTAATTTAAAACACTAAAATCTAAAAAAACACAAAGCACTTCACAATAATTAAATTTAAAAACTCGGGTGAACCTATGGAATTATCTAAGCTTGAAAAGAGATTAATGAATCATCCAATCCATTTTGGTGAAAATCCTCTGGTCTTATTAAACAACTTTAGCACTTCTGCCTTAAAACAAGGCTGGAGTCAGGCAGAGGTTGAATCTGTTATTGCTAAAGCTTCTCAAGGTGACTATATGGCACTCATCCGTACTTTAAGAGCTTATACTTTTCTTTGATTTTGTGATTGATGATCTGACCATTGTGCATTCGATTTATAAAAAGACACATAAAGCTGTTATGAATAGACTAGATTTATCCTGAACACTGACTTAACAATAAATAAAACAATAAATATAAGATATTTATTCAGTGAGGAGTAAACCTGATGGACCATGAAATAGAGGAAAAAAAAGTCGAGAAAACTTTAAGCTGGCGTGAAAAAATGGCAGTCGAAGAACATGAGAAACTGTCACCCCGTCTGGTTTATGAAATTATCCGCCGTGATGGTGCCGAAGAGCTTGATCGTCCAACAACTGCACTGATCTTTTCAGGGATTGCCGCAGGTTTAGTCATCAGTTTTTCATTTGTATTTAAAGCGATTATTGCTGCTTATCTCCCAGCTGATGCAGTCTGGACCGATTTAATCACTAATGTGGGTTATACCATTGGGTTCTTGATCGCTATTTTGAGTCACATGCAACTCTTTACTGAGAATACTATCACCACAGTTGTGCCTTTATTTAATCCCTTTACTTTCGATAAATTACGAGCAGTGGGCCGCTTATGGGGCATTGTGATTCTCTGCAACATCATTGGAACAGCTTTGGCGAGTTTATTTTTCCTAACTACTCACCTGTTTACGCCAGATATTGATAAAGCACTAGATGAACTTGCACATCATGTGGGCTCCTTTTCTGCAACCCAGAATCTGCTCAAAGGCATTATGTCAGGGCTGTTAATTGCTGCATTGGTCTGGATGTTGCCTTCAGTCAGTAATAAGTTTCTGCTCATCTTTTTTATGACGTATTTGATAGGACTGGGTGACTTTACCCATGTAGTGGTTGGTTCTACAGAAATGTCCTATCTGGTCTGGCAAGGAGAAGCTTCTATTGGCAAGTATCTGTTTACTTTCCTCATCCCAACCACTATCGGCAATATTATTGGCGGTACAGGTGTGTTCACGCTACTGATTTATGGTCAGGTCACTAAAGAGCTGGAATAGCATAAAGCAGGAACTATTGTTCCTGCTGCCATCTGCGTTGCTGCAAACGCTCACCTTCAACCTCACGCTTATTTCTTGCAGACTCATAGAGTTTGGTTCCCTTCAACTCAGGCGGCAGATAGTCTTGCAGCACAAAGTGCTCTGGGTAGTCATGAGGATAGAGATAATTAATACCATAGCCTTGCTGTTTCATCAGCTTGGTTGGCGCATTTCTCAAATGTAAAGGCACAGGTAAATTTGCCGTTTTTTCAGCAAGTTCAAGAGCCTTGTTAATCGCTAAATAAGTACTATTACTTTTTGCACTTGTTGCTAGGTAAACTGCTGTTTGACCTAGAATAATTCGGGCCTCAGGCATACCTACCGCTTGTACAGAGCGGAAACACTCACCTGCAAGCAATAGCGCATTGGGGTTGGAATTTCCGATATCTTCTGAGGCCGCAATCAGCATACGTCTTGCAATAAAAACTGGATCTTCTCCGCCTTTAAGCATACGAGCCATCCAATATAGCGTTGCATCTGGATCACTGCCGCGAATTGATTTAATAAAGGCAGAAACGAGGTCGTAATGCTGCTCGCCAGATTTGTCATAACGCGCAATATTTTGCTGAGCGACTTTCACCACTACCGCATTGGTAATCGTGTTTTCAATTTCTGGTTCAAAGGTGCTTGCAATCAAGTCCAGTAAATTAAGCGCTTTGCGAGCATCACCTGCTGCGAACTGAATCAGCGCATCATATTCTTCTATATGAATGTAACGTTCTTTTAAGAATCTATCGCTTTGAAGTGCATTGTTGAGTAGTGTCTGAATTGCCTCACTGTCTAAACTATTTAAAGTATAGACCTGACAGCGTGATAAAAGCGCGCTATTCACTTCAAAAGACGGGTTTTCAGTGGTCGCACCAATTAAAGTAATTTTGCCTTTTTCAACTGCACCTAATAAAGCATCTTGCTGTGATTTATTAAAACGATGAATTTCATCAATAAAAACAACAGGTGTCAGTAAATCACCACTTTCTGCAATCACTTCACGTAATTCTTTTACGCCCGTATTCAGCGCAGACAAGCTCACAAATGGACGGTCTATTGCCTGCGCCAAAAGTAAAGCAATCGTTGTTTTACCAACGCCTGGTGGTCCCCAAAAAATAATAGAAGGCAAATGTCCCTGATCAATCATTTGACGTAAGGGCGCATGTTCACCTAATAAATGATCTTGCCCAATAATTTCAGACAAGTCTCTTGGGCGCAGGCGTTCGGGAAGTGGAATATGGGTGTCTGACATCTCAAATGGCTTTATCGTCTTTTCACTATAGTCTATTGTGTCTCACAGAAATCTACAATTTGAATCTATGAGACACGTTCTTTATTTACAGGCTCTTGCTTAGCATTAAGAGGGTTTCTTACTCAGCTTGAGTAAACGCGCATTTGAGCCATCTTCAATCACCCAAATCGAACCATCTTGTGCTTCATGCAACCCACGAATACGTTTTTTCATATCCAATCTTTGCACTTCTTTCACGGGCTTATGCTCTAAATCCACCACAATAATCGCTTCGGAAGATAACCCGCCAATTAAGGCTTTATTTTGCCATGCAGGAAATTGCTGACCACGATAAATGATCATACTCGATGGAGAGATAACAGGAGTCCAGTCAATTTCGGGTGCTTTAAACTCTGGCCGAGTGTGATGATCTGGAATAGGTTGGCCCGAATAATGGTCTCCATTTGAAACGATTGGATAACCATAATTTTCACCTTTGGTAATAATATTAAGCTCATCACCACCTTTAGGCCCCATCTCAACCACCCACAGCTGTCCTTGGCGGTCAAAAGCCATACCTAACGGGTTACGGTGTCCCAGTGACCATATTTCAGCAGTAACCCCGCCTTGCTTATAAAAAGGGTTACCTACAGCCGCGGTGCCATCCTCATTTAAATGCAAGATTTTACCTAAGTTACTTTTCATGTTTTGGGCAGGATCAAACTTTTGTCGCTCACCTGAACTGACCCACAGCTTACCATCTGTACCAAAAAGCATGCGATGTCCATAATGGCCTTGTCCCGAGACTTTAGGTACTTGCTGCCAAATCTGCTTTATATCGGTGAGTTTTGGCTGGTTAGGATTAGATAAATCTAATTTCGCACGTGAAATCACTGCGCCAGATCCGCCTTGTCCTTTTGTAGCATAGCTAAGATAAACCCAATGATTCTTGGCAAAGTCAGGGTGTAAAATGACATCTCCTAAACCACCTTGCCCCCCATAGTTCACCGCGGGAACACCTTGTACATCCAACATTTGTTTATTTTTTGGGTTAAAAATTTTTAATTTACCTTGCCGTTCAGTCACTAATAAACGCTGATCAGGCAGACTGGTCACAGCCCAAGGCTCATTAAAATGTGAGACTGCTTCAACCTGATAAGTTTGTTTGATAGCAACAGACCGATCTGCTTTTGCAGTCGTATTTTGTTCAGGATTTTTTGAATTGGTATTATTAGACCCACAGGCCATTAACAAAAAAAAGCTACTACATAATAAGGGGGCTGCTAATCGTCTCATCATTTTTATCTCCTTTTGTTTTTATTGTTATATTACGGAGATGAGCAAAAAAATTATGATAAAAGTGTTACTTTATTATACGCTGTAATCAAACATCCTCTTTTAAGACTAAATTAGCGCACCCAACGCACAATATAATCTTCAAGATCATCTTCATGGACATCAACTTCAGAAATACAACGTCCTGCAACTGACTTTTTCGCTTTAACCACGCTTTGTCTCGAACCCGTATTTAAATAATGCCAAGAAGGTAAATTCTTTCCTTCATTCAAGCGCTTATAGGCACAGCTTGATGGCAACCAGTGGATTGTTTTTAAAGACTCTACTGTTAATTGCAGGCAGTCAGGTACTTGCTGCTGACGATTCGGATAGTCCGTGCAACGCCCTGTACCACAATCAAGTAACTTACAGGCCACCTTGGTATAAGCCACCTCATGTGTATCTTCATCTTCTAGTTTTACCAGACAGCATAAACCACAGCCATCACATAAAGCTTCCCACTCAGCCTGAGTCAGTTGCTCTAACGGATAGTTTTTCCAAAAGAGTGGTCGAAGTGAGGTCTCGGTAGACATAATCTTTTAACAGCTGATGAGATAAAACGATGTATCAGTATAGCATTGAAGTGGTCTGTACTAAAAAAGAAGCTGTATTTATGACATCACAAAATGATTGTTTAATATACATTTCAACCACATAAACGACACATTCCGAGTAAAAAACACGCTATATAGTTAAATGACAATGAAAAATAAGGAGGACAGCATTATGTTCCGTTGGGCGATAATTTTTGCAGTAATTGCACTCATTGCCAGTCTATTAGGGTTTGGTGGTGTTGCAGGGCTATCTAAAGACTTTGCCGTGATTTTATTAGTTGTAGCTGTAATTCTAGCTGTAATTGGGTTCATTTCTCGAGGCCGAACTTAATTTAATCATGATCACATAAAAAGAAGGAACTGGTTTCCTTCTTTTTTTATTGCTTATAACTTTGTATCTTTTTCTTTTGATGTAGATTTTTACATAGTTATTTATTTTAGTTCTTAATTTTTATGCTTTAATCAAGCGTATTTAAATCGATTTAAATTTCAGGATTAATGTCATGAGTACTGCAATTAAAACCCGTGAAATTCAATATACTGCACCAGATGGTAGCCATTTAATTGGTTACTTTGCGGCTCCAGATAGCGAAACACCTGTTGCGGGTGTGATTGTTGCTCCTGAGTGGTGGGGACGTAACGAATATACAGAGCAACGCGCACGTGAACTTGCTGAACACGGCTATGCTGCGCTTGCAATTGATATGTATGGTGATAAAAAAGTTACAACCACCGCAGCTCAAGCCTATGAATGGATGATGCAGACATTTGAAGAGTTAGACACGGTGACTGATCGTGCCAATGCTGGGCTTCAAACTTTAGCTGCTCAGCCGGAAGTAAACAGTGAAAAAATTGCCGCTGTCGGTTACTGCTATGGTGGTAAAGTCGTATTAGATTTTGCGCGTTCAGGTGCTCCACTAAAAGCAACTGCAACTTTCCATGGCACATTAACGCCTAAAGCTCCTGCTCAAAAAGGTGACATTCAAGGTGAAGTTTTAGTTCTACATGGTGAATTAGACAGTATGGTCACCTTAGAAGATGTTGCTAATTTTGAAAAAGAGATGCAAGCTGCTGAGGTTAAACATGAAGTAGTGGTTTTAGAAGGTGCTAAACATGGCTTTAGTAACCCGCTTGCCGATGAAAGAGCTAAAGCGAACGGTGTGGACCTTGGCTACAATAGCGAAGCGGAAAAACAAGGCCTTGCTAAAATGTACGCTTTATTAGATCGTACTCTAAAATAAAAGAAGCAAATTTGGAGCAAATGATTTTTTTGCATTTGCTCCCTTAAATGTTTATGACTTTGCAATATTTTTACTGTATTTTTTAAACCATACTTCAATAACTATACTCCCGTTGAGCTAGAGCAAAGCCTAGTCTTATTTCCCGCACTCGGGGTTTAATGGAATAACATGAGAGGATACAACAATGACTGACAAGAAATGTCCGTATTGCGAATTTGATGAATATGACATCATTGATAAGAATGAATTTGCCGTAATTTTGCCTGATTCTAATCCGTTATCTAAAGGCCACTGTGTAGTAACACCACTGCGCCATGTTAGTTCTTTTTTTGACATTACGTCTAAAGAACATCAAGGCTTGCTTACACTTCTTGAAATTGCCCGTCATGAGACACAGCTTCGTCATCAACCAGATGGCTTTCATATTGGCTTTAATGATGGTGAAGTTTTTGGAAAAACTTCAGATCATTTCCACATTCATGTCATTCCTTACTATAAAAACCAGCCGTTGAAACTAGATCAACTTTGGGGTGTACAAAAGGATTAATTCTTTTTACCCATAGAACAGGGACTACATTTTTGATGTAGTCCCTGTTTTTATATGTCCATTTTCTTCGTTTGCTTTAAACAAAATTTCATCTAAATTTCAGCTATAATTTAGCCCTTACTTCTCTTCTATAGCTGTTCATGCCTGAATTTTCTTTTTCTGATGCCCTCTTAAACTGGTTCGATCAACATGGTCGTCACGATTTGCCTTGGCAAGTTGCCGATGATCCGTACAAAGTTTGGGTTTCTGAAATTATGCTACAACAGACTCAGGTGAAAACAGTTCTGCAATATTTTGACCGCTTTATGGAGCGCTTCCCAACTGTAGAAGCTTTAGGTCATGCAACTTGGGATGAAGTAGCACCTTTTTGGGCTGGCCTCGGTTACTACGCTCGTGCACGCAATTTGCATAAAGCGGCTGGTCTTGTCACGCAGCAAGGTAAATTTCCTGAAACGCTAGAAGAATGGATTGCGTTACCTGGCATTGGTCGCTCTACCGCAGGCGCGCTCATGTCTTTAGGTTTACGTCAGTATGGCGTCATCATGGATGGCAACGTGAAACGCGTTTTAGCTCGCTTCTTTGCCATTGAAGATGACTTAAGCAAACCACAACACGAACGTGAAATGTGGAAACTCGCTGAAGAGCTTTGCCCTACACATCGCAATCATGACTACACTCAAGCGATTATGGATCTCGGCGCAACCATCTGTACTCCTAAAAAACCGCTATGTTTATATTGTCCAATGCAAGCTCATTGTCAGGCTTATCAGCAAGGGTTAGAGCAAGAATTACCTTTTAAAAAACCGAAAAAAACACCACCTGTTAAAACAGCAGATGTTCTTATTATTCAGTGCGAAGGTGAATGGTTCTGGCAACAACGTCAAGCTCATGGTCTATGGGGCGGTTTATTCTGTTTACCTATTTTAGAAAATGAACATGAACGACTGAGCTTAAGCCAACAATTTAAACTACAGCCTCAAGCACAAACTTTTCAGATCAGTCATAGCTTCACTCACTTCACATGGTTACTTAATGCTCATGTGTTCCACGTGGAACCTGATCAAAAAGAACATCTGGGTATTGAACTTGAAGGCCAATGGTTGAGTCCGGAACAGGCTGTTGCTAAAGGTGTCCCAACTGCTATGAAAAAATTGATCTCGACAAGCCGTTCATGACATAGTGAGTAAAATAATTTTGATATGGCTGTGACAGGGAGTATTTTGTGCGACGTTTTGTTTCTCATTTCTCACTTGGTTTTCTGATTATTCTATTGGCGGCCTGTGCCAATGCACCTAAAAAACCTGCCCCACTTCCACCTGCTGAAGTCATCAAACTCAAAAGTATGCAGCTTCCAAGTCGACTACCTGTACCTGTAAAAGGTGTTGACCGGGATGAATTAAAAGACACATGGGGAGCTGCTCGGAGTCAGGGCCGTAGTCACGAAGGAATTGATATTTTGGCTCCACGTGGAACCAAAGTGTACAGTGCAACCGAAGGACTCGTTGCAGATCTTCGTAATAACAACTTAGGTGGCAAAGTCATCTGGATTTTAGGCCCAGCAGGAACATGGCATTATTATGCTCATCTTGATGGTCACAAACGTGGCTTAAATGTGGGTGACTATGTCAAAAAAGGCGACCTCATTGGGTATGTCGGCAATACGGGCAATGCACGTTATACTTCACCTCATCTTCATTATGGTCTTTATCTAGATGGTAAAGGGCGTGGTGCTGTTAATCCTTATTCATATTTACGCTAGGAACATTTTATGTCGGAAGCGCTGATCAATCGCTTAGTAGAGTTTGCCGAGTCTGGTAACCAGCAAAAGATCGTTTTAAATGGCAATAGCTATCAAGGCTGGATCATGGAAATCAGCGATGATGCCCTGCTAATCAGTACCGGTTTTTCAGATAAAGTTGGTAAAGACTTTTGGCTAAAGTTTGAAGACTTAAATCAAGCTGAACTGTATTATTGGGATACTCGCCCAAATGAATGGGTGCTGTTTAAACTTTAAAATTCTAAGATAAATATAAGGAGCATTATCATGAAAACTCAACGTTGCGGATGGTGTTCCGACGATCCACTCTATATTGCCTACCATGATGAAGAATGGGGCAAACCGGAACATGACGAAGCACGTTTATTTGAAATGCTTTGCCTTGAAGGTCAGCAAGCTGGTTTATCTTGGATTACTGTACTGAAAAAAAGAGAAAGCTACCGTCAGCACTTTTTTAATCATCCGATTGTAGAAATTGCTTCATTCACAGATGATTTTTTAGAATTAAAATTATCCGATGCAGGCTTAATTCGCCACTTAGGCAAACTCAAAGCTATTCGTGATAATGCTATTGCTTGGCAAGCGCTCAAAGTACAAGTCGGTGATGTTCCTAAATGGCTTTGGCAGTTTGTAGATGCAGCTCCACAAAACAATGATGTTGTAGATTATCGTAAGGCCCCTGCTCAAACCGAACTGAGCGTAAAACTTTCCAAAACTCTTAAAAAGAATGGTTTCAAATTTGTTGGCCCAACCACCTGCTATGCTTTTATGCAGGCAGTAGGCATGGTCGATGATCATGAAAACGATTGTCAATTTAAAGCTTCATAACCCACCAGAACGGTTCAAAGCCGCTTAAGGAGTTTCCGATGAGCAATAATACGATTCAAGCTTATGCTGCAATGCAGGCAGGTGAAAAACTGGTTCCCTATCAATTTGACGCAGGTGAATTACAACCGCATCAGGTTGAGGTAAAAGTTGAATATTGTGGTTTATGTCATTCTGATATTTCTGTTTTAAACAATGAATGGCGTTCGACCGTGTACCCTGTGGTTGCAGGTCATGAAATTATTGGACGAATTGTTGCTTTGGGTTCAGAAGCAAAAGGTCTACAAATTGGGCAACGTGTCGGCATTGGTTGGACAGCTGAAAGTTGCCAAGCCTGTGATGAATGTATTGGTGGTCAGCAAGTACTGTGTACAGGTGGAAATGTTGCAACAATCGTGGGGCATGCTGGTGGCTTTGCTGATAAAGTCCGTGCAGGTTGGCAATGGGCCATTCCCCTCCCCGAAGATTTAGATGCTGAAAGTGCAGGTCCTTTACTTTGTGGCGGAATTACCGTTTTTGATCCACTACTCAAACACAAAATACAGGCAACGCATCATGTCGGTGTAATTGGTATTGGTGGTTTAGGTCATATAGCCATTAAGCTACTTAAAGCTTGGGGCTGTGAAATCACTGCTTTTAGTTCTAACCCAGATAAAACGGAAGAACTCAAAGCAATGGGAGCTGACCATGTAGTGAATAGTCGCGATACAGAGGCAGTAAAAGCTCAAAAAGGGAAATTCGATTTATTGCTGAGTACCGTGAATGTAACTCTAAATTGGCCTGCTTTTATTGCAACACTGGCACCAAACGGAACCTTACATTTCTTAGGCCTTACGCTTGAGCCTGTTCCTGTTTCTGTTGGCTCTCTTATTGGTGGTGCTAAGTCAGTGACTGGTTCACCTACGGGTTCACCTGCTGCACTACGTCAGCTTTTAAAGTTTGCTGCACGTAAAAAAATTGCGCCTCAAATTGAGCTATTTCCAATGTCACAGCTCAATGAAGCAATTGAACGTCTACACTCGGGTCAGGCACGCTACCGCATTGTGCTTAAGGCAGACTTTGCAGAGTAAGACTAACTCACTGTTTTAATCTGTTGCCGTGACCAGTCCGCCAAATCTTTAATGGCTTGGCGGACATCTGCTGTTAGCTCATGACCTGCATTTAAACGAATAAAATGCCGATAGCGTTCATCCTCACCAAAAACATGCCCGGGAACTACGGTAATTCCGTGAGATTTTGCAGTGTAATAGAGCGCCAAACTATCTACAGTTTTAGGTAACTGCATCCATAAGGCATAACCCCCTTCTGGTTGGCTCAATGCAATTGGTATACCTTCAAAGGCATTTAAAATACAACTACGATACTCCTGGACTTGCCGCATCAAATTCGGTCTTAACTGCTCTAAATGCTCTCGATAACCACGACTATAAATAAAATCAGCTAGGCCTAGTTGTAGCGGTGTATTAACCCCAATATTACTGGCTACCAGCTCAAGCCTTAAATGCTGTAGCTTCGCGCTTAAACAGAACCATCCTACGCGATACGCACTCGACAAAGACTTAGAAACCGACCCACACCAAATTACATAGCCTTCACGGTCCCAATAGCGAATAGGTAATGGTCGCTCACCGCTGTAACCACACTCTCCATAAATATCATCTTCAATAATAAAGCACTGATACTTTGCTGCTAATTCGGCAATCTTTTGTTTTTCTGAATTACTTAAACAGTATCCCAATGGGTTCTGATAATTGGCTGTCATTAAGCAAACTTTAGCCAAACCTTGCTTCATAAATGATTCTAAGCGCTCAAGATCGATACCACGATGATGCGCTGGAATTTCAATAATCTGTCGTTTTAAACTGGCTATAAGCTGTAGTTGTCCATTAAAAGTAGGCGTCGGAATTAAAATACTATCGCCTACTTCTGTTAGATGTTGAATCACCAAAGACAAAGCAGGCATGCAGCCATTGGTAATAAAAATATCTTCTACTGCGATAAAAATCCCATCTTCACGCCAATGATCAGATAGCGCTTTTCTTAATTGCTCATGCCCTTGTTTATTACAATAAAGAAAGTCTTGAGGCTGACAATTTTTTAAAGCCCGTTGAATAGAACGACGTAAACCTTCCACAGGAATAAAATGAGGCGTTAACTGAATAGAGCCTAATGGTACAAGATGGCTTTGTAAGGCAGCTTCCTGAATTTGATTATGCAATTCCAGATTTGAAACTTGTCGAGGTAAAGACAAGAAATCTGGACTTTCAGGAATGGGGCCAGATTGTGCACGAGCTACCACAAAATAACCTGACTTCGGCTTTACATAAATAAGCCCCCTCGCCTCAAGTAACTCATAACAACTTTTTGCTGTACTTAAACTAATGCTGTGCTGACGAGCAAAATCTCGTAAAGAAATAAGTTTCTGGTGAGGTTTAAGCTCATCTTGATAAATACGATGTGCTAATTGATTGGCAAGAACCTGATATTGGAAAGTCATTCTGTGCTGCTTTTTTAAAAATTTCTGTATCTGTACTGGTTTATAGAACACCTTTAGGCTATAGAAATCAACTCAGAAAGTAGCAAAGTCATGAAATTAAAAGCTATATTGTTATTTATTATTGTTTTAGCTGGTTGCCAACAACAACCAAAAGATGAGCAGTACAGACATACTGTTTGCCAAAGTCTCATAGAAGGTTATTTAAAAATGACAAATCAACAAGACTATAAAATGGAGCAACGCACTGATGAAAAGACCAGTACGATTTCTCATTATCAATATAAGCGTAATAGCTCAAATGAAGTTGTCATGGTGAACTCGGTTTATTCGACTTTGTATTTTAGCTGCCGAGAACATCAAAAAAGTTATTTTCTGTCTCAACATTCATCACAAGGACAAACGACCCCACTTTTAGAAGTTCATTTTCCAACTGACAGTTACACTACTTTTAGAGAGCGTTTTTAAAACCGTCTTTTAACTGTTCTGCCAAAAACTCAATAAATAAACGAATTCGTTTTGGTAGATGCTCTTGTTGATAATACACAGCATGGATGCTTTGGTATTGATGTTCAATTTGGTCTTCAAATAAGGCTATCAATCGCCCTTCTTCAATGTCTTTCCAAATTTCAAATTCAGATAGTCGTGCAATACCATGTCCTCTAATCGTCAACTGACGTACCGTCTCGCCACTTGATGCTTTAATTTTTGATTGTGCAAAAAAATATTCATCACCAACTTTAATCGGCCAACTATTGATATATGCAGGTCTGGTAAAACCAATCAAATCATGTTGTTCAAGCTGTTCAGGTTGTGTCGGTGTACCCTTAATTGCTAAATACTCAGGGCTTGCAACGATAAATAAGCGACTTTTACATACTAATTTGGCATGAAGACTTGAATCATTAAGTTCTCCGAATCGAAATGCCACATCGGTTTTATGTTGTAGCAGGTCAATCACCTGATCATTACTATTGAGCTCAATTTCAATATTTGGATAGCACTCACGAAACTTATGCATTAATGGCGCAATTACGTGTAAGACAAACGGCGTTGCTGAATCAATGCGAATAAGTCCCGCAGTCCCCTGATCAGATTTTTGTAGTTCTTCTTCAGCCGCATTTAGCTCATTTAAGATTTTACGGGCCTTTACCAGAAACTGTTGCCCTTCTTGAGTGAGTTTCAATTTACGTGTAGTTCGCTCTAACAAAGTCACATCTAACTTAGCTTCTAGGCGTGTTAAAGATCGACTGACTCCTGAAGGCGTTTGTTTTAAATGTTCTGCCGCCGCAACAAAAGAGCCCGTATCAACGATTGCGATAAACGCGACCAGCTCTTCAATTGTTGATTTCATGTCTTATTCCATTATTGACTAATGATCAAAGATATTTTGCTTATTCATCTATTTTTTCGCAACAATAAAAAAAGCAAAATGCATTTCATATTAAATGATTATTCAAATTTAGGTGAACACATGAATATTCCACGTTTTGGTCTAGGTACTTTCCGTCTTAAAGAACAAGCAGTTATTGATTCTGTTAAAACTGCTTTAGACATAGGTTACCGTGTCATTGATACTGCTCAAATTTATGATAATGAAGCAGCGATTGGTCAAGCCATTGCCGAAAGCGGTGTATCACGTCAGGACTTATTTTTAACCACAAAAATCTGGGTAGATAATTTTGCTCAAGATAAGTTTATTCCAAGCTTAAAAGAAAGCTTAGAAAAGCTTCGTACTGACCATGTTGACCTCACATTGATCCATTGGCCAGCGCCAGATTTAGGCGTTTCGATTCCGGAAGTTATGCAGCTTTTACTTGAAGCAAAACAACAGGGCTTAACTAAACAAATTGGTATTTCAAACTTCAATATTGCACTTACCCAACAAGCAATTGACACAATTGGTGTAGAGCATATTGCAACGAATCAGATTGAGTTAAGCCCTTATCTTCAAAACCATAAACTTGTAAATTTCTTACAAGAGAAGAACATTGATGTCACTTCATACATGACTCTTGCGTACGGTAAAGTGCTTCAAGACCCTGTTCTCGCTGAAATTGCAGCAGTACATAAAGCAACGACAGCGCAAATTGCACTAGCGTGGGCATTGCAACGTGGTTTTGCAGTCATTCCATCTTCGACTAAACGTGAAAACCTGATTAGCAACTTAAAAGCACAGGATATCGAGTTAACTTCAGCTGAAATGCAAATGATTGCTGAGCTCGACCGCAACAGTCGTGAAGTTAGCCCAGAGCCATGGGCACCTGTTTGGGACTAAACTCATGAACACTCAATCAAATACGGCGTTCTCGTTATTGGCATTGGCAATTGGTGCCTTTGCCATTGGCACCACGGAATTCTCACCAATGGGACTGTTGCCGAATATCGCTAATGATTTAGGAATTTCAATTCCAACGGCCGGAATGTTAATTACGGGCTATGCACTTGGCGTCATGCTAGGTGCGCCTTTCATGACCTTGTGGTTTGGTGGTTTTGCACGACGTAATGCGCTTATTTTGCTGATGGCGATCTTTACGGTCGGTAACCTAATCGCAGCGTTTTCACCAAGCTATATGAGCTTATTAGGTGCTCGTCTCATTACAAGCCTGAACCACGGTGCCTTCTTCGGGATTGGCTCTGTTGTAGCGGCAAGCATTGTACCCGCACATAAACAGGCCAGTGCTGTAGCAACCATGTTTATGGGTTTAACCATTGCCAATATTGGTGGTGTACCGTTAGCAACATGGGTTGGGCAAAACATTGGCTGGCGTATGTCTTTTCTTGCGATTTCTTTGCTTGGTGTGATTACCATGCTCGCTTTATGGAAAGCGCTCCCACAAGGTATGGTTGCCCAAAAACCAAATGTGAAAGCTGAATTAAAGGTATTAACGCGTACTCCTGTGGTCCTTGCGCTACTCACCACCGTACTCGGTGCAGGTGCAATGTTTACACTCTACACCTATATTGCGCCAAGTTTGACTGAGTTTACCCATGCTTCACCGACTTTCATTACGTTCATGTTGGTGCTGATTGGTGTAGGTTTCTCAATTGGTAACCATTTGGGTGGACGTTTTGCAGATTTGTCTATCAACAAAACTCTGATTGGTTTCTTGGTTCTGTTGATTGTGATGATGGTGACTTTCCCAATTCTTGCGCAAAGCCAGATTGGAGCAGCCATTGCATTAGTGACCTGGGGTGCAGCAACCTTTGCTTTAGTACCACCTTTGCAAATGCGTGTAATGTCAGTCGCTCATGAAGCACCAGGACTTGCCTCTTCAGTGAATATTGGTGCGTTTAACTTAGGTAATGCAGTAGGTGCAGCAGCAGGCGCGTTAGTACTCGATCTAGGTTGGGGTTATAGCGCAGTATCTTTTGCTGGCGCATTGTTGGCTGGGTTAGGTTTGTTATTGGTTTTATTTCAAATCAAACGCGAAAGCAGCCCTGCACAAGCTTTACAGCAGTGTTCAGATTAATAAAAAAGCGCCTGATCTCAGGCGCTTTTTTTTTAAGCTATTTATTTTAAAATATCTGGTAATTTAGGGTGTTCATAAATCGGACTGGTTACTTCCCGCTTCATTTTGAGCAGCATCTGGTAAGGTTGCTGTTGAACAAACATATTTACAAAGCTCAACGGAATTGCACCAGCAGGATCAGCATAACCACTGGTCGTTACTTTCACCTTATTATTTGCAAGTTTCTGGAATGTCCAATCCCCTTCATAGCGTGTTAAGCGCACTACATCAGGTTGTATCGGATAATTTCCACTAATTGCAGTATTTTTAATTGTTACAACGCCATTTGCAGCCTTGCTCATTTTTCCTTTTACAACCACATCGCGATCTTTCAAAGGAAACGGAAAATCCAACACCATGTAAAGTGTGAACTCACCTTTTTTCTCATCTTGAGACAACATTTCAACTTTGCCCATATAAGGCACCCACTGGTCAGCACGATTTACATCTAAAATCACAGCGACAGCGCGTTCAAGTGGCACATCAAATGTCGTTTCAGCCTTATATTGAAAGACTGGATTATCAGTTTTTTGATAGGTCCAGACTTTAATATTATTGCGGTCTAAGCTGAGTTTAGCTTTTTCTGTAGAAGCAGCCCCCGTCCAGAGGCTGCTTAAGCAAAGAAGAGTGGTCAAGGCAATTTGTTTTTTATTCATGTTCTGCTCTATCTTGTTTTTCTCGCTACACATGGAATACGTACAGGGTTTTATACCTGTACGTCGTTCAATCCTAAAACATCTTTCATGTCATATTTACGCGCTTCACGGCCCACAACCCATGCAGCAGCTCGTACTGCACCAGCAGCAAAGTTCATACGGTTAGTCGCTTTATGAGTCACTTCAACACGCTCACCTTCACCAATAAACATGACAGTGTGTTCGCCAACGATGTCACCACCACGAATGGTTTCAAAGCCAATCATTTGACGGTCACGTGGGCCTGTATGCCCTTCACGGCCATACACAGCAACTTCTTTTAAGTTACGACCTAAAGTATCTGCAATTGCTTCGCCCATCATTAATGCTGTACCTGACGGCGCATCTACTTTATGACGGTGGTGAGCTTCAATCACTTCAATATCTACTGTATCGCCAAATACTTTTGCTGCAAGCTCAAGTAACTTGATTGATACATTTACGCCCACTGAATAGTTCGCAGCGTAAACCACTGGGGTATGCGTAGCAACTTCGTCTAACTCAGCTTTTTGCTCATCTGACATACCTGTTGTACCAATAACCATGGCAACCCCAGCTTCACGACAAAGCTTTAAATGCTGAGCAGTTGCAACTGGTGCAGTAAAATCAATGATTACATCGCAGTCTTTAAGAACTTCTGCCAAGTTTCCTGAAACCTTCACACCCACTGAACCAATACCAGCAAGCTCACCTGCATCCGTGCCCACCAAACTACTTTCCGGACGCTCTACCGCAGCAGCTAATTGATAGCCTGCCTGTTGAACTGCTTGAATAAGCGTACGGCCCATACGACCGCCTGCACCTAAAATACCAATGCGTGGTGCTGCTGACATAATCTTCCCAATCTTCGGTTTTACGTAATTTACCTACTATATCAAAACTCTTTGCTCATCTTAAAAAGTAAAAATTATTTTTTGAGTTGGGACGAAATTTAATCTGTTTTCACAAAAGTTAAAGAATTGATCGGCAGACTACGGAGCCACGAATGAGAAAAAGATGACTATAAGGAGTTCAGCATGCATTCGAGAATTATTGGCTTTACAGTAATGATGGGGATTATGAGTTCAGTGGCATTTGCAGAGCCTGCAATCCAGCCAGGAGACACATTAGAAAGCTTATCTAAAGCGCGTATTACAACAAACGTAAATACTCAAACAGCAACGCCTACAGCTCAAACAAGCGATGCCAATGCTGAGGTTAAAGTTGAAGATATTGACCCAATTATTGGCGAAACAGCAGCAGAGGCACCAAAAGTAGCTGTACAGGCAGAAGCAGTAGCCGCACCAGTGATCGAAAATGCTCCTACTCTTGCTTCTAGCGAACCGACTGTAAGTGTTAATGATATTGATGTTGCTCTCCCTACAAAGTAAGCAGACGTAATTTTCTTTTAAGCAGAATAAAAATAATAAGATACATCAGCGCAATAAAAAGGCGGATATTTTATAAATATCCGCCTTCTTTTTAATTTCTTGTCTAATCAAGCATTAATCGAACAAACGATCAAAGAATGATTTTTTCTTTGGTGAGGAAGCACTGTCTTCGCCATCAAAAGAAGCTTGCAACTCTTTAAGTAATTCACGTTGGCGAGAATTTAAGTTGACTGGTGTTTCTACCACAATACGGCAGAGTAAATCACCCACCATGCTGCTACGTACTGGAAGAACGCCTTTGCCACGTAAACGGAATAATTTACCTGTTTGAGTTCCCTCAGGAATTTTCAGGCTAACGCGACCTTCCAAAGTTGGAATTTCAATTTCTTTACCAAGTGCAGCATCAGCAATGCTTACTGGTACGTCCATATAAAGATCGGCACCATCACGTTGGAAAATTTCGTGTTCACGAACAACGACTTCAACGTATAAGTCACCTGATTGGCCATCACGAATTGCTTCGCCTTTACCACTCAAACGAACGCGGTCACCATTATCTACACCCGCTGGAATTGTAACTTCCAACGTTTGCTGGCGATCGGCAACACCTGAACCATGACATGCCTGACAAGGGTTTTTAATAATTTTACCTTGACCACGACACGTACCACATGTTTGTTGTACAGAGAAGAAACCTTGCTGCATACGAACTTGTCCTGAACCATGACAAGTTTTACAGGTTTCAACATCTTTTGGATTTTTTGAACCTTTACCATCACACACATCACATGGTGCAGGAGCAGTAAAAGTAATAGTTTTTTTCACCCCTTTTACAGCTTCTTCAAGGGTAAGTTCCATTACATAGCGTAAATCTGATCCGCGACGTTGACGCTGTTGACGTCCACCACCACCGAATGCGCCACCGAAGATATCACCGAACTGGCTAAAAATATCTTCTGCACTAAATCCGCCGAAGCCACCACCGCCCCCGCCAAAGCCACCTTCGAACGCATTATGTCCCATGCGATCGTACATGCTACGCTTTTCGCTGTCCGATAAAACTTCATAAGCTTCAGCAGCTTCTTTAAATTTCTCTTCAGCTTCGGCATTGTCAGGGTTTCTATCAGGATGATATTTCATCGCCAATTTACGGTAGGCTTTTTTGATCTCATCATCACTTGCGGTTTTTGAAACGCCTAAAACCTCATAATAATCACGTTTAGCCATTTTTGGCGGTGCTCCTCACGGAATTTTATCAATACTCTATTGCCGACTAAATGGGGGGCTTTAGCCGAATTTACAAGGGGGAAATGTTTAAAAAATAGATATATTAAAAAACTGCCTTATTTTTTAAATATTTAGACAAGCCTTTTAACCATGCATTTAATAGAAATAACCACGCAATAGCGCTAAAAACTACGCCAGCAACCGTAGAGGCTGTGACCCAAAGATTACTATCCCATGCAAAGAAGAAGAGCGGAATAAACCAGACAACAGCAAAAATTGCCATAAATAGAAATAGAATCGCATTGCGCATAATCCATAGCGCATGCGCATGAATCCAAACTTCTGCATTATCTACAACTGCCACTTTACGAGCGACCAAATAAGCAAAGGCCGCAAAAATAACCGTAAACAATGCAAGAAACATGAACGCATAAGAAATTACTATATAACGGCGATGCTGTTCGATATGGTCTTGCCCCATCTGTATTTCACCTCAATTCACTGCATTTTGCCTATTTTTTATGCAGCAAAATAATCCTGTATTTTTTGTGTAAAGACAGGTGCTACTATATTGGAGTTTTCAATATTTCGCACCTTTATTCACAAAAAATTTATGTATTTTATGCGGTTTTTTTCACCTTAAACCACGCTGCGTAGAGTGCAGGTAGGAAAAATAATGTCAGTAAGGTGGCAACAATCAATCCGCCCATGATCGCAACAGCCATCGGACCAAAGAAAATACTTCGCGAAAGTGGAATCATGGCCAGAACAGCGGCTAAAGCAGTCAAAATAATTGGACGGAATCGACGCACTGTCGCTTCAATAATTGCTTCCCAAGTTGGATGTCCCGCTTGTCGGTCCTGCTCAATTTGATCAATCAAAATAAGCGAGTTACGCATGATCATGCCAGAGAGCGCAATTGTGCCTAACATGGCCACAAAGCCAAATGGTTTGTTAAATAACAGTAAGAATAAAACAACACCAATTAAACCCAGTGGAGCTGTTAACAACACGATGGTCGAGCGAGACAAGCTTTTGAGCTGAATCATCAGTAATGTCATGACCACTGCCAAGAAGAGTGGCATACCCGCATTCACAGAATCTTGCCCACGTGCAGACTCTTCTACGGTTCCACCCACTTCAATGAGATAGCCACTTGGCAATTCAGCACGTAACTTATCCATTGATTCAGCTAACTCACCCACAACGGTAGCAGGCTGTAAATTGGTACGAATATCTGCGCGAACAGTAATCGTCGGTAAGCGGTTACGATGCCAGATCAAACCATCTTCAAACTTATACTCAATTTTCGCGATTTGAGCTAAAGGTACAGTGGTTCCATTGTTCGTTGGCACAGCTAAGCTTGCCAGTGAAGCCACTTCAACGCGCTCTGCTTGGTCCCCGCGTAAGCGAATTTCAATGAGTTCACGTTTTTCACGATATTGCTCAATCGCACTACCAGTAATTGATGCATTAATGAAGTTCGCTAAATCCAGACTAGAGACACCCATTTGTCGAGCACGGTCTTGATCAATTTGAATGGAAATGATCTTACTTGGCTCGCCCCAATCTAAATGCACATTGGTGGTATTCGGGTTTTCACTCATTACTTTAGCGACTTGCTGCGCTTCTTTACGTACCAGATTTAAATCTTCACCTGACACACGATATTGCAATGGATAACCAACAGGTGGGCCATTTTCAAGTAATGACACACGAGTACGGACTTGTGGGAGTAACTGCTTAATTTGTGTTTCTAACGAACGACGAATGTCATCACGATCATCAAGTGATGATGCGAGTACAACAAACTGAGCAAAGCTGGCTTGCGGTAATTGCTGGTCTAAAGGTAAATAAAAACGTGGTGAACCTGTCCCTACATAGGCCACATAGTTATCAATACCTTTTTGTTTCGACAAGAATTTTTCAACCTTTTTCACAGCTTGTTCTGTTGCTGTTAAAGAAGCACCTTCTTCAAGCTTTAAATCGACTAAAATCTCGGCACGGTTTGAAGGCGGGAAAAACTGCTGAGGTACCATCTTAAACATCAGCACAGAGAGCACAAAAATCCCCACCGTCGTTGCAATCACGGTTTTACGATAGGTCACACAAAACTCGACCATCTTTCTAAAACGTAAATAGAAACTAGATTGATAAGGATCGTAATGATGGTCCTGTGAAATTGCCACAGTTTGCGGTTGCGGTTTTTTCGTTAATCTTGCCCACAAACGGACATACCAAGGGGCCTGATGTCCTAACTTGGTAAAGTCTGGTAATAGCTTTTCACCTAAATAAGGTACGAATAAAACTGCCGCGATCCAAGACACCAATAAAGCAATGGTCACAACCTGAAAGATAGAGCGTGTGTATTCACCTGTACTAGACTGAGCCGTAGCAATCGGTAAAAAACCTGCCGCGGTAATCAATGTTCCCGTGAGCATCGGAAATGCGGTAGTTTTCCACGCAAATCCGGCGGCTTTAATCCGGCTATAGCCCTGCTCCATCTTAATGGCCATCATCTCGACGGCGATAATGGCGTCATCGACTAACAGACCTAACGCCAAGATCAAAGCACCAAGTGAAATCTTATGCAGTCCGACATCGAATAAACTCATACCGGCAAAGGTCATTGCTAAAACTAATGGAATAGAAAAAGCGACCACCAAACCCGTACGGAAGCCTAAAGAGAAAAAACTCACTAACAAGACAATAATGACTGCTTCAGCGAGTACCTTCACAAACTCATGAATACTGCGTTGTACTGCTACAGGTTGGTCAGAAACTTTTTGCAATTTCATGCCGAGTGGCAAGGTCTTTTGCAGTTGGGCAAATTCTGTTTCTAGATTTTTACCAAGGGCAATAATGTCACCGCCTTTACGCATCGAAACGGCAATGCCAATACCATTTTCACCCATGAAACGCATACGTGGTTGAGCAGGCTGACTAAAACCACGATAAACATCAGCAACGTCACCAAGCTGGATGGTTTTATCACCGACCAATAAAGGTGTTTTTTTAATTTCATCAATGTTTTGTAGATGACCACTTACTCTAATTTGAATACGGTCTGTACCCGTTTCAAAAAAGCCAGCACTTGCCATACTATTTTGCTTTTGTAAGGCTTCTTGAATCGCTGTAACTGGAATTCCGAGCTGCACCGCTTTAGTGTTAGAAATCTCAACCCATATTTTTTGGTCTTGTAGACCAATCAATTCGACCTTACTGACATCCTTGACTCGTTGAAGCTGTAATTGCAAACGATCTGCATATTCTTTCAAAAGTGCATAGTCAAAGTCTTTGCCTGTCAGTACATAAATATTACCGAAAGTGTCCCCAAATTCATCGTTAAAAAATGGGCCTTGTACACCGTTTGGCAGTTCATGGCGAATATCATTCACCTTCTTACGGACGTTATACCAAACGTCAGGGATCTGTGCCGATGTCAGAGAGTCCTTGGCAACAAACGTAACCATCGACTCACCTGGGCGGGAGTAAGCCATAATCTTGTCATACTGCCCTGTTGTCATGAGTTCCTTTTCGATACGGTCAGTCACCAGCGTTGAAACTTCTTTCGCTGTTGCTCCCGGCCAATAGGTTTGTACGACCATGACTTTAAAAGTAAATGGTGGGTCTTCACTTTGTGAGAGTTTTGAATAAGAGATCGCGCCGATAATGCCAAGTAACAGCATAAAATAAAGGACGATACCTTTATTATTTAATGCCCATTCCGAGAGATTGAATTTCATGGCTGGATTGCTCCCTGAATTTTCACCGCACGGTTTTCACGGTCAATCGGGTGAATCTTCTGCTTATCGCGTAGCAAATGCACACCACCAATCACCACCCAATCATTTGGTGTTAAACCAGATAGCACGGGTACACTGTCTCTGCCATATGCACCAACCGTTACGGGTACTTTACGTAAAGTTTGATTCGCATTAACAACCCAGACATAAGGCTGATTATCTGTTGCTGAAACGCTCGAAAGTGGCACACTCATCACGTTGGTTTGAGTTGAGGTAAAAAATACGCGTGCACTTTGTCCAAGTTGGATAACAGACTGCCCTTCTTTGAGTGCAACTTTCACTGTAAAGGTACGAGACTGATCAGCCGCAGGAGAAACTTCGCGTACATATCCAGCAAATCTTTCATTCGGTTTAGACCACAAGGTGATCCAAGCGCCTTGACCAACTTTAATCTCGCTAACCGCTTGTTCAGGAACACCAATAACAACTTCACGCTCTCCATCAATTGCCAGTTGATAAGCAGCTTGTCCTGCTGCAACCACTTGTCCAATTTCTATATTTCGCGCAGTAATCACCCCGTTTTTGTTAGAAACGAGTTGGTTATAACCAGTTTGGTTAGCAGAAACCTCATAGTTAGAACGAGCTTGCTGTAGCGCCGCTTGTGCCGCGTCATATTGATTTTTTACCGTATCGAATTGCGAACGGCTCACTGCATTAATCGGGAGTAATTGTTGAAAACGTTTAAGTTCATCTGCTGCTGTTTTTGCCGAAGCCTGTGCATTATCCAGTTGGGCTTTAGCAGCATTTAATTGTAACTGAGCATCTGCCACATCGAGTTTTGCTAATACTTGTCCAACTTTAACTCGGTCGCCTACATCCACATAGCGCGCCGTAACTTGTCCACCAACCCGAAATGCCAAAGCCGTTTGTTGTCTAGCCTGCACATCCCCTGCATAGCTTTTTTGTTCATTGAGTGTGGTTAATGGCTGCGCCACCATCACATAGGGTATTTCTTCTGTTTTGGGTGCTTCTTTACTGCATCCCATTAATGTGACCGTACAAACAATCACCATACTCATGATGAGAGGTTTTAACAGATTCATATCTTATCGCTCTTATTCAAACTGATTTTTTAAGGCACAATATGCTTGCATCATAGTTTGTTTGTTTTTTAATTAATATACCTATGAGTACATTAATTAAAAAAAACTTATAAATATTTATTTTTCTGAACTTTTATTAGAGGGTTTTGTGCAAACAGTTAATCAAAGTGGTCGCCCCAAAGATCTGGAAAAGCGTGCTCGTATCCTACAAGCTGCGAAAGCTATTTTTTTAAAATCCGGTTATCACGGTACTAGCATGAACCAGATTGCACAGGAAGCAGGCGTTACTAAACTCACGGTTTATAACCACTTTCAAGATAAAGTGAACCTGTTTATCTGCGCGATTACGGAAACTTGTGAAGAGACACTGTGCACTAAACAATTTGACTTAGATACATCGGCAGACTTCTATCAAACACTCTTTATTGTATGTTCACGTGCCTTACAAATTATTTATTCACCTGAAGCATTAAAGCTTGATCATGTATTGTTGGAGCTTGCAGCCGAACAGAACCCACTCGCCCTACAGTTTTTTGAAGCTTCACATACACGAATGGAGAATCAATTAGCTGAGTTTTTTCAAAAAGCTGCTCAATTAGGTTTCATTCAAGCCGATGATCCGATCTATCAAACAGAACTGCTTTTGACCTTATTGCTTGGTGTACGCCATCACAAGGTTTTACTGGGCATTACTGCTGCCCCAAATGCACAGGAGCTAGAGCAAATTATTCGCGACGCAATTAATTTATTCTTGCTCAAATATCGGAATTAAACCAAAGTCCGATTGTCAAAAGTTGCGCTAAGTGCATGCCAGCTTTTAAGACACTACAAGCGAATTAAATGTTATTTTTTAAGCAAAAATTCACATTTTCTTACGCTCAAAGCTTGGAATGTTTGTTAATCGCGCTATATTCGATAAGAATAAGAACAGGAGAAAATAGCATGGTTCAGCAAATCGATGCGCCACTGCGTGAGGATGTCCGCTTACTTGGTAATTTGTTAGGTGAAACCCTAAAACAACATGCAGGACAAGAACTGTTTAATCAGATCGAGCAAATCCGTGCTCTTGCCAAAGGTGCACGTGATGGTCAAGCTGAAGCCGAAAAGCAACTAGAACAATTATTTTTAGAACTGCCCGATGAAGAGTTACTTCCTCTCACCCGCGCTTTTTCTCACTTCCTCAATTTTGCCAATATTGCCGAGCAATATCATGTGGTCCGTAGCCGCAGACAGGCAGAGTTTGATTCGGATGCAAACTCTCCGAATCCGCTGGTTCACTTATTTCAAAAATTTAAAGATAAAAGTATTTCAACAGAAAAACTATTCCAGCAAAT
Organism: Acinetobacter sp. TG2027; assembly: GCF_000302435.1. Classification (NCBI taxonomy): domain Bacteria; kingdom Pseudomonadati; phylum Pseudomonadota; class Gammaproteobacteria; order Moraxellales; family Moraxellaceae; genus Acinetobacter; species Acinetobacter sp. TG2027. The sequence goes on from NZ_AMJN01000035.1 coordinate 227,061, forward strand.
TTGCGATCTTAAAATTGAGTTAGTACTTACGGCGCACCCAACTGAAGTGAGTCGTCGTACCCTCATTCAAAAATATGATGATATTAACGCTTGCCTCTCACAGCTTGATCAGCAAAAACTTACCCCACGCGAACGCCAAAATGCACTTGCGAATTTAAAGCAACAAATTAGTTCGGCTTGGCAAACAGATGAAATCAGACAACACCGTCCGACTCCAGTCGATGAAGCAAAATGGGGATTTGCCACAATTGAGCAAACACTTTGGAATGCTGTACCTAAATTCATTCGCGAGTTAAATGAATTAGTTCAAGAAAACTGCCAACTCAATTTACCACTTAATATTGCACCAGTACGTTTCGCATCTTGGATGGGTGGAGATCGTGATGGCAACCCAAATGTTACCCATCAAATTACCCAAGAAGTACTGTGGTTATCACGCTGGCAGGCTGCCGACCTCTATTTAAGAGATATCGAAAACTTACGTTGGGAACTTTCAATCCAGACTTGTTCCGAAGAAATGATTCAGGCAATTGGTAGCCAACATGCAGAACCTTATCGTGAATATTTACGTGCTACACGAGAGCGTTTAAAAGCGACTCGACACTGGTTAGCTCAGCGTTTACAAGGCTTAGAAGCAGACGACAGCAATGTTATTAAAAGTAAAGATGAGCTTTTACAACCATTATTGCTGTGCTATCGCTCTTTAATCGACAGTAACCTACCTGAAATTGCGAATGGTCAACTGCTCGACTTTATCTACCGTGTGAACTGTTTTGGTATTGAATTACTTAAACTCGACATTCGCCAAGAATCAGGCCGTCATCGCCAAGCGATTTCAGCAATTACCGAATATTTAGGTTTAGGTAATTTTGAGTCATGGACTGAACAAGCGCGCCAAAACTTCCTCATTCAAGAATTACAAAGTAAACGCCCGCTTTTACCGAAATATATTAATGAACCTGAAGGCAGTTTGATTGGTCATCCAGATGTTCAAGAAGTATTTGCAACCATGCGTACTTTGGCAGACCAACCACCTGAGTCTTTAGGGGCATATATTATTTCGATGGCTGAATATCCAAGTGATGTTTTAGCTGTACTGTTATTGCAAAAAGAAGCAGGTATTCAGCATCCTTTACGTGTAGTTCCTCTATTTGAGACTTTAAAAGACTTAGATGGCGCTGCAACTACCATGAATACGCTGTTCAATATGCATTGGTATAAACAGCACATTCAGGGTAAACACGAAGTCATGATCGGCTACTCCGACTCTGCAAAAGATGCTGGCTTCATGTCTGCCAACTGGGCGCAATATCGTGCTCAAGAAGAGCTGACTGCAATTGCTCAAACACACGGCGTACAGTTGACACTATTCCATGGTCGTGGCGGTTCAATTAGCCGTGGTGGCGCACCAACCCAACAAGCTCTATTCTCACAGCCGCCGGGTTCAATCTCTGGTGCAATTCGTGTCACAGAACAAGGTGAAATGATCCGTTTCAAATTCGGTCTAGAAGGTATTGCCATGCAAAACCTTGAAATCTATACCGCGGCAACGCTTGAAGCGACATTATTACCACCACCAGAGCCTAAAGCCGAATGGCGTGAACTCATGAACCGTATGACAGATCATTCTGTTAAGGTTTATCGCCAAACAGTGCGTGAAAACCCTCACTTTGTGAAATATTTACGTACCGTCACTCCTGAACTTGAATTACAAATGTTGCCATTAGGCTCGCGTCCTGCAAAACGTAAAGTTAGTGGCGGCATCGAGTCTTTACGTGCGATTCCATGGGTATTTGCTTGGACACAAATTCGTTTGATGTTGCCTGCATGGCTAGGTACAGGTGCTGCCATTAATGAAGTGATTGCCGATCAGCAAAAAGCAACTCTTGATGAAATGCTTCAGCAATGGCCTTATTTCCAGACGCTGATTGATATGCTGGAAATGGTATTGTCTAAAGCCGATGCCAATATTGCACTCTATTACGAGTCTCATCTGACTGAAGATGAAGATTTAAAAGTGCTCGGCAACCAATTACGCCAACGCCTAAAAGATGCTGTACAAACTTTATTAACCTTAAAAGATGAATCAAAGCTTCTGAGTAATAATGATGTTCTTGATCAATCTATGCAGGTTCGTAAACCATACTTACTTCCTTTGCATCTTTTACAGGCTGAACTCATGAAGCGTCGTCGTGATTATCTTGCTGAGCGTCAGGCAGAACACACCCCTGTTGACCATGCACTTATGGTGAGTATTGCAGGTATCGCTGCTGGTTTACGTAATACAGGTTAAGCTGATTTTACCAATTGTTTCATAAAGCAGTGCATCTCGATGTGCTGCTTTTTACTTGCAAAGTTCTTTATTTTTCTTAAATTTTCTCCGATTTTCTATTTTTTTGAATATTTTTTAAAAATCATAAAATTAATTTTTATGAGAAAAAAATAACTAAATACGCACATTTAGTTTTTTAAAATTATACCAATCGTTAAAAAATAATTACTTTTCACTCATATACTTCTCTGTAGAGATTAAATGCACTCCCAAGAAAGAGTATCATGGCAGCAATTAAAGAATAATGAGCTTATTTTATGTCCAATTGGTTTCCAAAATGGCAGCCTTACCAAGGTGATATTGACCATCGGCCAGTCTCTACCAATGAATATCTCCCACCAGTTCAAAGTGCTGTTTTGGGTATTCAACATGCATTTGCCATGTTTGGAGCAACTGTTTTAGCACCATTACTCATGGGCTTTAATCCTAACCTTGCCATTTTAATGTCTGGTATCTGTACCATCCTGTTCTTTTTAATTACAGGTGGTCGTGTTCCAAGTTACTTAGGATCAAGTTTTGCCTTTATTGGGGTGGTTGCAGCTGCAACTGGGCATATTACAGGTTCAGGTGCCAATCCAAATCTATCTATGGCTTTAGGTGGAATCGTAGCATGTGGTGTTTTTTATGCCATCATCGGTTTTATCGTGATGCTTACTGGTACACGCTGGATTGAAAAACTCATGCCGCCTGTGGTGACTGGTGCCATTGTGATGATTATTGGTCTGAACCTTGCACCTGTTACGATTAAAGGTGTTGCAGGCCAACCATTTGAAATGTGGATGGCCTTAATTACCGTACTTTGTATGGGTAGTATTGCAGTCTTTACTCGTGGCCTGTTGCAACGCTTGCTTCTGTTGATTGGTTTGATCTTGGCTTATGTGATTTATGCCATCACCACCAATGGGCTAGGTTTAGGTAAACCAATCGATTTTAGCCAGATCTCACAAGCCGCATGGTTTGGGATTCCAAGCTTTTCGCATCCTACTTTTGACACGAATGCTATGCTAATTATTGCGCCAGTTGCGCTTATCTTAGTAGCAGAAAATCTAGGACATATTAAAGCTGTTGGCGCGATGACTGGTGAAAACCTGACTCCACAATTAGGTAAAGCATTTGTTGCAGATGGTTTGGCGACAACATTATCTGGTAGTGTCGGCGCTCCAGGGATGACTACTTATGGTGAAAACATTGGTGTGATGGCAGTCACTCGTGTGTACTCAACCATTGTTTTTGTGATCGCAGGTGTCTTTGCAATTTTCTTAGGTTTATCTCCAAAATTTGGTGCGGTAATTAGTACTATTCCAAGTGCTGTTTTAACAGGCGCGTCTATTGTTGTGTTTGGTTTAATTACCATTGCTGGGGCCAAAATCTGGATTGAAAACAAAGTTGATTTTTCTAACAATAAAAATCTAATTGTTGCTTCAGTCACGATTATTTTAGGTGCTGGTAACTTTGAATTATTGTTCGGTAACTTCAATTTAGGTGGTATTGGTACCGCAACTTTTGCAGCCATTATTTTAAATTGGCTGTTTAGTTTAAAAGATAAAACCTAAATTCAAAAAGGCAGCGTAAGCTGCCTTTTTTTATTACGATTTAGTATGATGACTTTTTAGCCTTCAATACGTTCCCTGTCATGCGTTTTGATTTTTTTGATTTACAGCTAGTACTTCATATTGTCTCTACGGGTAGCCTAACCAAAGGTGCTGACCGCTCTGCAATTTCACTTCAAGCTGCCAGCGAACGTATAAAAAAACTCGAACAATATTTTGAAACGCCCTTATTTATTCGCCACACGACGGGAGTGGAACTCACCACAGCAGGACACGCTTTTGTAGAGCATGCTCGTCAGCTTATGACACAAAAAGAGCAGCTTGAACAAGAAATGCAGCGTTTTAGGCCGCCTACAACAGAGTCATTAACGCTTTGGTGTAACTCTTCTGCTCAAAGCGAATATTTGCCTCCGTTATTACCACAATATTTGGTGCTTCATCCCGAAATGAACATTGATTTACACGAGGCAGAAAGTTCAGAAATTGTAGAGGCATTAACGCAAGGAGTTGCAAATCTTGGGCTGGTCTCAAGTTTTTTTGATACCCGCCATTTGCAAACTAAGGAATTTGCTAGTGATCCATTAGTTCTGATTTGTCCTCCTACTCACAATTTAGCTCAACACCAACAGCTGAATTTGGTAGAGGCTTTAAGTTATGGTTTTATTGGTCTTAAGCCCCACCATTCGTTGCAACAGTCCATCGAAACTCAAGCTAAGCTATTGGGCTTTAACATACAGTACCGTTTGCGCTTACCTAATTTTGGGGCGATTGCTGAGGTAGTCGCCAAAGGCGTCGGAATTGCGATTATGCCGGCTCGTGCTGCCCAGCGTTTGCAATCGGACTATGACTTTCATTCCATTCAACTACTAGGTGCGTGGGCAAATCGTAAACTGCTTTTGGCCACACAAAATTTCAATCAGCTACCTAATAGTTATAAACAATTTTCAGATTTTTTATTGCAACATCGCCCTTAAAAATTGGCTTAATGCAAAATCATATAAAGCCCTAATGACACCAAACCTATAAAAAAGATACGGCGAAATAATTGCTCGTTGAGTCGATAGCGGATTTTTTTACCTAACCACATTCCAACGAGCGCCGCCAATAATGCAGCAAAAGATAAACGATAATCCAATGTCATTCCCGACATAGGGTTGTGGTGTAAAAAGACTGCAAGGCAAATGGTAGAGACAGTAAACGTTAGTCCTAAAGCCTGAACCAACTCATCCCGCTTTAAATGTAAAGACTGCAAATAAGGAACGATTGGAATAATAATGACACCTGTTGCTACAGTCACTGCCCCGCCGATATATCCAATAATCGGTGATAGCCAACGTTCATACTTCCCTAAGTGTGGAAGTTTCTTCACGCACAGACCATAGAGTCCATATAGGGCCAACATGCAGCCTAATAAAATCTCACTACTATGCCCATGACTTTGGCTTAAAGTGGGTAGAAAGCTCCATATTGAGCCCACCACAATGCCCACAAGCAAAGTCCAGAAACGGCGAATAAAAGCCCAGACATGTCCTTCAGCAAAAAGCTGCCAGACGTTGGTGACCATTGAAGGAACTATCAGAAGAGATGCTGCCTGAAAAGGGCTCATTGCGATGGTGAGTAAGCCCATCGATACCGCGGGCAATCCTAAACCGATCATGCCTTTAATCATGCCAGCGAAAGCAAAGACCACTATAATAATTGCTAAAAAAGTCACTGTTTATCTCCGATTCCTTAAAGGATATGCTACGGAAAAAACAGGTACTGCCCTATTCTTGTTTTTAGGAGTAGGCCTCAATTAAAAGTTGAGGCTGTTTTATATTTTTCTTCTAATACATTGCTAAAAATACTTTCGATCATCCACACACGATACAAGCTATTAAATACGTAGGTCTGACCATCAATACGCAGCTCTAAAACCGGTAAATCAGGCTGATGCTTGTCTTTGCAAAGTGCATCATTTTGCACCAAAACAGATTGAACATCTTGATCGGTTAGCTGCTCAATCCCAAGTTGCTGCTGTAACTGTTGAAAATGTTTTAAGAAAGATAAATCTTTTCCTTTCGTCCAAACTGCCTGTAATATTGTGAAAATCGTATCGATTTGCTGATTTTCTTGCACACTATAGAAAAGCTTTGCCATCTCTAATGTACTTTCCTCAGTAGGGCGACAAAATGGCGTAAAGGCCACACCTGTTCGTTTAGAAACACGAGTCGCCAAACTCCAGTCAAACCAGTCTCGACCTTGATAACTTAAAGGGTAAACTTTTAGTTGAATATCATAATAATCAGCCAGTTCTTCTTTAATATAAGCAAGTAACAACCAGCTCATTGGATCTTCTAAAGCAATATAAATATCAAGCTCAGGATGAAGTGTTTGAATCTCGGTGAGTGCCTCAGCATCATTAATCAAATGTTCACGCCATTCGATATGATTAATTAAAAAAATTGGATTCCCAGTCAGTAACTTTTGCTGCTTCAGACGACGAGTCAAACGTAATAAATCGTCTACTGCGTGATATTTACGTCCACCAAATTCAAAGTATGCCGCAGGTACAGGCTCATCCGTAAAAATGCGTTCTGAAAAATGTTGAGGAAGCTGATGTTTAACTGCCATGGCATGTAAAGTTCGCAACTTTCCATATTGTTGCTGCCAAAGCATGTGGAAAATATCTTCTATTAAATGGAAGAAATTCTGACCTTGTAATGGGGTTCTTTTTAATATGACTGCCGCTTGTTTTAAAGATTCTGGGCTTGGGATTTCTGGAAATTCATCAAAACCGAAACGATGTTGTTTGGCTAATATCTTGGCATCATTCAGACAATAATTTTGCCACTCTTCATGCGACATGCTGTTTGGAGGTTCAGAAGCCGTATGCGAAATAATAATTTTTAAAGGCTTAAGTTCATCACTTAAAATTTCATCTAGCTGAGACAATTGCTGAACAGCCAAATAGCTATACACATCATCAAGCCGTAAATAAATACTTAAACCATTTTCCGTGGGTAACACCGCTTGACGAGAAGGCTTTTGGTAAAACCAGCTCGATCGAATAGGGTCAAACCAACGGCGTAGCAGTGACATGAGTTGTGCCTCTAAAAAATAAATCCTAAGCGAGATCAAAGATTGTTTTGATCATAGTGCAAGGTAAAACAGTAGTCGAGATTGAAATATAACTACCTTAGTTTACGCAGAAAATAAGTCATGTTTTAGCAAGTTTCTACGTAGGTGAAGATTTTATCACCATTTTATGGCAAACCCATAGAATGATCTAAAAACACCTTTTTCTACAAGCTGATTTTTTTTACCAGACATGAAAAATGCACCCTTAACATGATAGCAATTCATCGTGTTAAAGGGTGCATGATTCCTAATCAATTATTAAAATTGAATATTTTATAGAACGCGTACAGCTCCTTTCGCTGCACTTGTTGTATGCATTGCATAAACTTTTAACGCTTTTGATACTTTACGTTTACGTTCTTCTTTCGGATGCCAGCCTTTCGCTTCTTGCACTGTACGACGATGTGCCATAGTCGCATCATCAACGTTTAAGTGAATCGTACGGTTTGGAATATCGATTTCAATAGTATCGCCATCTTCAACCAAACCAATTGCACCACCTTCAGCTGCTTCTGGTGAAACGTGACCAATCGAAAGACCTGATGAACCACCAGAGAAACGACCATCTGTTACCAATGCACAGTCTTTTCCTAAACCTTTCGATTTAAGGTAGCTGGTTGGGTAAAGCATTTCTTGCATACCCGGGCCACCACGTGGACCTTCGTAACGAATCACAACCACATCGCCAGCTTTAATGTCATGACCTAAAATTGCGTCTACAGCCGCATCTTGGCTCTCAAATACACGTGCCGTGCCTGTAAATTTCAAGATTGATTCATCAACACCCGCAGTTTTCACGATACAACCATCAAGCGCGATGTTGCCGTATAGAACCGCTAAACCACCATCTTTAGAGAATGCATGTTCTGCATTACGGATAACGCCTTTTTCACGGTCGCCATCTAATGTTGAATAATAGCGATTTTGCGAGAATGCAACTTGAGTTGGAACACCACCTGGTGATGAACGATAGAATTCATAAACGTCTGCATCTTCAGTACGGATAATGTCCCACTTATCTAATGCATCTTTTAAAGTTTTCTCATGTACAGTCGGCACTGATACATCAAGCAACTTCGCACGATCAAGCTCACCTAAGATCGCCATAATGCCACCCGCACGGTGAACATCTTCCATATGAACATCTTGTTTTGCAGGCGCTACTTTAGACAATACAGGAACTCGACGTGATAATTCGTCAATATCATCCATTGTAAAATCAACTTCTGCTTCACTTGCCGCAGCCAATAAATGCAGAACGGTATTGGTTGAACCACCCATTGCAATATCAAGGGTCATCGCATTTTTAAATGCAGCCTTGGTTGCAATTGAACGAGGTAAAATGCTTGCATCTTCTTGTTCATAATAGCGCTTAGCCAATTCAACAATAAGCTGGCCTGCTTTTAAGAATAATTTTTTACGGTTTGCATGCGTCGCAACAATCGAACCATTACCCGGTAAAGATAAACCTAAAGCTTCTGTTAAACAGTTCATTGAGTTTGCAGTGAACATACCTGAACATGAACCACAGGTTGGACATGCCGAACGTTCAAATTCTTCAACTTCTTCGTCTGTATAACTTTCATCAGCCGCAACAACCATTGCATCAACAAGGTCAATCGCTTTTTCATTACCGCGGAACTTAACCTTACCAGCTTCCATTGGTCCGCCAGACACGAAAACAACAGGAATATTCAGACGCATCGCAGCCATGAGCATTCCCGGAGTAATCTTGTCACAGTTTGAAATACACACCATGGCATCTGCACAGTGTGCATTCACCATATATTCAACTGAGTCAGCAATCAAATCACGTGATGGTAAAGAATAAAGCATGCCGTCATGCCCCATTGCGATCCCGTCATCTACTGCGATCGTATTGAACTCTTTAGCAACACCACCTGCTGCCTGAATTTCTGCTGCGACAAGCTGCCCTAGATCTTTAAGATGTACATGGCCCGGCACAAATTGAGTAAATGAGTTGACCACCGCAATAATCGGTTTGCCGAAATCCTCATCTTTCATTCCTGTTGCACGCCATAAGCCACGTGCGCCAGCCATATTTCTTCCGTGTGTCGATGTTTTTGAACGATAGTCAGGCATTAGTGTTTCCAACAAGTTGTGCTTGAGCGGAATTTTTCCCGCTCTGGCGAATGATACTGATATAGCGTTAGATCAGTCGGAATATTGACTCATCATCATAATTTGATCATTCTCCATTCTATAGAAGCAAATAATATTCGGAAAGCCAAGAACAGTAATAGACAGTCAATATTTAGCAAAACTTACATGAATAATTTTTTATTTTTTCATAACCATTTTTTATCAATAAAATTTTTTCAATAATTTTTTGTTCACTATTTAAAAACTAAAATGCTCAATCGCCATGATTTTAGGGCTTCAATCGTTTTTCACGTATACTACGCCTAAACTCTTTTTGGATTGCATTTGTGAAAATTATTTTTGCTGGCACCCCCGAATTTGCTGCAACAGCATTGGCGGCTTTATTAAAAACTTCCCATGAAATTATCGCGGTTTATACTCAGCCAGATCGTAAATCGGGTCGTGGACAAAAACTAACGCCATCTCCCGTAAAACAACTTGCACTTGAGCATAATATCCCTGTTTATCAACCCCTTCACTTTAAAGCATCTACAGAAGAAGGACTCGCAGCTCAACAACAACTGGCAGCTTTAGGTGCCGATGTGATGGTAGTTGCAGCCTATGGTTTGATTCTTCCACAAGCTGTGCTCGATACACCGAAATATGGCTCTTTAAATATTCACGGATCACTATTACCTCGTTGGCGCGGTGCAGCACCAATTCAGCGTGCGATTGCAACAGGTGATGAAGAAACCGGAATCACCATCATGCAAATGGCTGCTGGTTTAGATACAGGCGATATGATGTATAAAACATACTGCCCAATCACTGCCGAAGATACCTCAGCGACTTTACATGACAAACTCGCAGCTCAAGGTGCAACAGCAATTTGTGCGGTACTTGATTCAGAAGAAACACTACAAAAATATTTGGCAGAACGCGAAGTTCAAGACGAAAGCTTAACGGTCTATGCTCATAAGCTCGTAAAATCAGAAGCTCGTATTGATTGGGCAATTGATGCTATTCAAGTTGACCGAAATATCCGTGCTTTTAACCCTTGGCCAGTTGCTTTTGTTCAACTTGATGAAAATAATGCTCTACGTGTCTGGAACTCTCTAATTTCTAGCCAAACCAAAGCAAGTGCTCAAGCTGGTGAAATTATTGCAATCGATAAACAAGGTGTGCACGTTGCTTGCGGTGAAAATACATTTATTTGTCTGACTAGCGTACAGTGGCCAGGCGGTAAAGCATTAAACTCTCAACAAATTGCACAAACTCAAAAACTTCATGTAGGACAAATTTTGCCATGAGTCAGGTTACCTCAAATTCCTCACGTTTTAACCTGCGTGCTCAAGTCGTCCAGACATTATTAAAAATTCAGCAAGGCCAATCACTCGCTAGTATTTTAAATACACAGCTCAATCAGGTCGCAGAGCGCGATCGTGCTTTGTTTCACGAGTTGGTTTTAGGTACATTGCGCCAATGGTTTGCGCTTAAATCAATTAGCCTACCTCTACTCAGCAAGCCTTTAAATAATGAGACAGTAGAAACCTGTCTTTATGTTGGTCTTTATCAAGTTTTATGCACGCGTATTGCAGCGCATGCCGCTATTTCAGAAACAGTAGATGCAACCAAACAACTTGGATTCCCTGCACTCAGCGGTATTGTGAATGCAATTTTACGTCGAGCTACTCGTGAAACTGATGACTTTCAACAAGGTTTACAGCAGGCGCATGGCTTACCAAGTTGGCTTTTCAAAAGGTTAAAAAAGGATTGGGGTGAACAAACGGAATTTCTCTGCCAATCTTTGAAGCAAGTCGCGCCTATAACCTTAAGGGTGAACCAGCGTCATATTGGCCGCGATGCTTATTTAGCAAAACTACAAAGTTTAGAAATTCAGGCACGTGCATGTACTTTGTCGGAAGCAGGTATTGTTCTTGAACAATCTGTACAAATTACTCAACTACTTGGTTTTGAACAAGGTTGGTTTTCTGTACAAGATGAACACGCTCAGCTTTGCGCAACATTATTGCCAGATTTGAACAATAAAATAGTAGTTGATGCGTGTGCTGCCCCAGGCGGTAAAACTGCTCATTTACTTGAAAAATTTAAACCTGCTCAGCTCATTGCGATTGATCAGGACCCAAGCCGTTTGGTGCGTGTAACTGAGAACTTAAATCGCTTAGCACTTGATCAAAGTCATACAGAGATTTTGGCAGCCGATGCAACTCAATGGGTACCTGCACATCCAGTAGATTGTATTGTGCTCGATGCACCTTGCTCTGCTACAGGTGTTATTCGTCGTCATCCTGACATACGCCTATTGCGCCAATCTACCGATATAGCTCAAACCATTGAACTACAAAAGCAGATCTTGGACCACATGTGGCAACAGCTCAAAGTTGGCGGTACATTGCTTTACATCACCTGTTCAATTTTAAAAGCTGAAAATGAACAGCAAATGATGACTTTTTTTGCTGAAAATCCAAATGCAAAAGAGATCAAGATTGATGCTGATTGGGGAATCCAGCAAACCCATGGCCGACAATTACTGCCACAAGCGCAGTCTGGTGACGGATTTTATTATTGTAAAATCCAAAAAATTGCATAAAAAAAGCAGGCTTTAAGCCTGCTTTTTTACTCGATCAGCATTAAAGTGTGTGCTGATCCTTTACTTCTTCTAAAACATCATCTAACTCTTCAGGATGTTTCGATAAATGAATAATGGATAAAGCCAAGCCACCCCATAAAAACACCATCGAAATTACCATCATTACGATTGCTGAAGTATTCATTATTCTATCCTCCTAGCGATCTTTCATTTTGCTTAAAACAATTGCAACGACTGCACAGAAAATCACACTACCCCAGCCGAATACACCTTGTAAGCTCATACTATAAGTATCATAGCCATTTTTGATCAAATTAAATACAGTCATACTGAGTGTAGTTAACAAGATTAATGATGTAATCACTGTTAAAGTGAAATCCCATCCTTTACCTAATTGAATAGTTGAGATGCGATTTACGTGATCACGAAGTTCCTTCAGTGCAGAACGTTTAAACCAAGTCACGGCAATAATAGAAAGTAAAGCACCGCCAATAATGCCGATGTTATTGATAAAGTGGTCAACAATATCAACCAGCTTAATTGCGTTTACACTTGAGAATAAAATAATTGATACAAGCGCACTACCACCACCAATAATGGTTACAGCTTTTTTACGGCCCCATTTCAATTTATCTTGCATTGCTGCAATAGGTACTTCCAAAATACTCACCATCGAAGAAATACCTGCGACGAAAAGTGAAGAGAAGAATAAGAAACCAAATAAATCGGCACCTGTACCTAAACTTGAAATAATTTTAGGGAACGCAATAAATGCTAACCCAATCCCGCCACTCACAACATCTTTAACTTCAGTACCTGCCGCATGAGCCATAAAACCAAGCGCTGCGAAGATACCAATACCAGCCAGAATCTCTGTTGATGCATTTGCAAAACCAACGATTAAACCAGAACCTGTTAAATTCGTTTTTGGTTTCAAATAAGATGCATAAGTCACCATGATCCCGAAACCGACAGAGAGGGAGAAGAAAGTATGGCCATAAGCAGCTAACCAAACTTTATAATCCATCATTGCTGACCAGTTCGGCGTAAAGAAAGCATTTAAGCCTTGAACCGCGCCTGGTAAACGTAATGATTGAATCACTAAAATAGTGAAGAGAATGAATAATAAAGGCATGAAAATCTTATTCGATAATTCCACACCTTTTTTCACACCACCATAAAGAATGATTAGAGTAAGTGCCCAAATCCCAACAATCGGCCAGAATAAATGACCTACAAACTGTAAATCAAAACCGGTTGCTTTTGTGGTCTGCAAATAGGTATTAAAGAAGAAACCTTCCGGATCACTTCCCCACATTTGGCCAATAGAGAAGTAAACATAACTACCAGCCCAAGTGAGTACACTTGCATAGTACAAACCAATGATGATACAGACACAAACCTGCCACCAACCTAATGTTTCCCCGCCTTTAAATAGGGCACGATACGCTTTAGGAGGTGAACCAGTACTACGATGTCCTACCGCATAATCTAAAAATAGTAACGGTAAACCAGCAGTAATGAGTGCCAATAGATAGGGAATAAGAAATGCGCCACCACCATTTTCATAAGCAACGTATGGAAAGCGCCAGATATTACCTAAGCCTACAGCCGAACCAACGGCTGCAATAATAAAACCAGATCGTGACGTCCAGTTTTCACGAGAATCTGTCATAGAACACCTAATGTTAAAAGATTACTTATTTTTACTGCTATTGTTGATTGTTATTCCGCATGCAAAAAAAGAACCAAAAAATACTTTTGTGTTTGTAGAAAATAAAATGCACCTTTTGAGTATTTTTATTCCCTTAACAAACAAGCAAAAATAGAAAATTCTTCCTTAAAGATTTTTGTCCATTTTTTGCCCCTATATAGCTGAACAATACCTGTTTTTATTTCTTTTTACTGTAATTTCCGTCAGAAATTTTACGAATTTTCTGAGTTTTTTTCACAATTGGTTATTTTTCAGCTAATATTTACGTACTACTACTTGCAGATCAAAATTATTATTCAATGCAATTTTATTGCAATCCCTGAAAATACTTATTTAATTACTCAACTTATCCACTAATTTATTTTTAACTCCCTAGTTATCAATTAAAATTTAATAAGTCCGATACGATTGACAAAATTTATACTAAATTTTCTAAAAGATTAAATTCATTTAAATGAAGAAGAAAACAATAATTATTTGAATTAAATAAACTTTTTTAAGGTTTAAAAATTTACTCATCTCACACACCTCAGATCCTTATTTTTTATCAATGCATCTGTAGCAAGATGTCTATATCATGCGCTCAAAGATTTCTTTTATGTGGATGTAAAAATGAAAATATTAAAAATATCTTTATTAACGCTCGGGATGGGCTTAAGTGGCTTTGCTCAAGCAGACTTCGTAGGAGTAAAAGGCGACGTAGGTTACTGGTTCTATGACGGTAAAGCTAATATGTCTTCTCAATCACCTGAAGATCAAGATTTAGATCAAAAAGGTAGTGCTCAAATCTCATTAGCAGTAGAACACCCAATTCCATTTATTCCAAATGCAAAAATTCGTTATGTAAATTTAGATACCGAAACTAAATCAGAAACTTTAGGTCAAGCCAACTATAAAGTTGATTTAGATCATAGCGATTTTATCCTCTACTACGAGTTACTAGATAATATCGTAAGTGTAGATGCTGGTCTTGGTGCCACTGTATTAAATGGTGATATTACTGCGTATACAGGTAAGCGCGTGGATATTGATAAAACATATCCTATTGCTTATTTGTCAGGTGAAGTAAAACTTCCGTTTACAGGCTTAAGTGCTAAAGGTGAAGCAACTTATACAAACTTTGATGATGCACGAATTACAGATGCACTGGCAGAAGTAAAATATAAATTTGCAGATAACCTACTCATTGATCTGGGTCTAACAGCAGGCTATCGCGTACTTAATATCGACTTAGATGACTACGATAACAATGATCTTAAATTTGAGTTTAAAGGCCCATATGTAGGTCTAGAAGCACATTTCTAAATCAGAATTTCAGAACTAAAAAGAACTCGATATGAGTTCTTTTTTATTTAAATCATATCTACATAACCTAAATATTCTCGAATTCTTTGACACCATACTTGAATATTTGGATATAACTTTAAATTAAAGCCACCTTCTTCAGCGACATGTGTGTATGCATATAAGGCAATGTCAGCAATAGTTAATTGATCTCCAACAAGATAGTCGTGATCTACTAAAGCTTTATCCATAATAGATAGTGCTTTATGGCCTTTTGGCTGTAAATTATGATATTCCTCTATTCTTTCTGCTGGTAAACCTAAATATTTATTAATAAAACGAGCAACTGCAATAAATGGTTCATGACTATACTGCTCAAAGAACATCCATTGGTACATTTTTGCTTTAATAAAAGGATCTGTAGGAATAAATTTTGTTCCTTCAGCCAAGTAACCTAAGATAGCATTCGACTCGCTCAAAACATGACCATCTTCTAGGACTAATACTGGTATTTTTCCATTAGGATTTAAGGACAAAAAATCAGCTGATTGAGTTTCTTTGTTTAAAATATCAACGTGGATCCATCTATGGTTAATATTTAATAAGGAAAGTAATAGTTTTATCTTATAGCAGTTACCCGAACTGACATCACCATAAATTATCATAGATGCTCTTCCCTTATTATGCATACTTAAAAGATTAATTTTCTTATTATTTATAGCACAACTCTTCCTTAGTATTTTTATATTTATTCCCCGCCTATATATTTTTTCTCCCCCAATAAAGAAACACCCCCATTCATTAGAACGGGGGTGTTTAGAATAATGAGC